>NZ_CP115397.1 GCF_027625995.1 Hymenobacter yonginensis | reverse complement strand
TGTATTATCTGTATTATCTGTATTATCTGTATTATCTGTATTATCTGTATTATCTGTATTATCTGTATTATCTGTATTATCTGTATTATCTGTATTATCTGTATTATCTGTATTATCTGTATTATCGTTGTACCTGATATTACTGTAGTTATTGATATTTCCAGTGTTATTAGTGTTATTGCAATCGACGTATTACCAATGTTATCAGAGCTAATTAGTACATGATATTACTGATGTTACTTATACACATCCTGTATTCTAGCTAACACGAGTAATACGAGTAACATGATGATACTGCCCGACCATACTACCCGACATATAGAGGCGGCGGCGCAGCAACCGTGGCCTCTTTTTTCTGGGTGGCTCCCGGGAGCCAGCGTCGGGAGTGTTCCCTGGAAGCCCACAGGCAGAACCTGCCTCAGCAAGCGGCACTCTTATCTGCACCGGCGGCTTCAGCCGGTTGGCGGCCCTGACTAGGCTACAGGGCCGGCCGCCAACTTCGGGCCGCCAACTTCGGGCCTTCCGTGCGGCGCGCCTGCCTGGCCGCCGTAGTGGCCCCGCATCCCCGCCGAACTGGCTGCGGTAGGGTAGAGGTGAGACCCGGGTCGGCCCGGCCGGCACTCAGCGCCAACCGGGGCAGCGGCCCGGGTGGCGGGTAGAGTTGCAGCCACGTGCGACCAGTAATGCCCTCGGCTACCTAAGCGGCCATGCTGAGCTAACTGCGCGCCATACGCCGGAGTTGGTGCTCTGAGTCGGGGAAACGGACTATGCCGCCGCAGAACAGCCCGCCGGTGTTGGTCGGGTAGGGGAGGAGCCCGCTCGCAGTAGGATAGGAGTGCCATTTTTCACGTAGATGAATGGCCACCCGCCCCGGGCCTTCGCCAAGCACCCCGAAGAGGGGAGTGCCATTTTTCACGTAGATGCCCGGAGAGATCATACAATCAGCGCCGTACGCGCCGCCGGCTCCCTCCCGAGGTGCGAAGCACCCCCTTAAAAGCCTTGCTGCACGCCCCGTTTGCGGGTTTTTCGTTGAGCCACCGACAAGGCTTTTTTTCAAAAAAATCAGAGCCCTCTTCTGTCTTCTAAGCTATTCTAATACTATTCTATATTCAGGGAGGCGTAACGTATTGATATACAATTTATTGCAGCGATTATCTACGTGAAAAATGGCACTCTGCTGCGTGAAAAATGGCACCATCTACGTGAAAAATGGCACCATCTGCGTGAAAAATGGCACTCTGCTGCGTGAAAAATGGCACCATCTACGTGAAAAATGGCACTCCGCCCCAAACCCGCCCCGTTCCGGCCGGTGTGGCGGCGCATCTACGTGAAAAATGGCACCCTGCCGGTGGGCCACCCGCCGGGAGGCATCTGCGTGAAAAATGGCACTCCGGATTCTTTGCGTGAACTATGTCGGATTTTCACGTAGATCCAGCTATATTGGTCACATATTCCGTCTATCGTTCGTGTTGCCTATGCAGCCTGCCCTACCCGTTCCGCCCCAGTATCCGCGCGCCTACCAAGCCAACGCTTTGGTGCGGGCTCCACTCAAGCTCACGCACATCGAGGCCCGTATCTTTGCCCTGGCCCTGGGCTGCATTCACCAGGACCAGACCGAGCTGCCCGGCATCACCATTCCGCTGAGCCGGGTGATGACCCAGAAAAAGGGCGGCAGCGTGTACGAGACCATCCGCGACGCCTGCCGCAGCCTGATGTCCAAGGTGGTCAGCATTGAGACACAGACCGGCAACAAGAAGCGGTTTACGGCCTACTCCATCATCAGCTACATCGACCTGAACGAGGGCACGGGCTTTCTGACCGGCAACTTCGCCCCCGAAATCAAGCCCTTCCTACTGCAGCTGGCCGAGCAGTACACGCACGTGGAAATCGAGAGTTTGCTGACGCTCAAGTCGGCCCACGCGCACCGTCTGTTCTGGCTGCTCAAGTCCTGGGACGACGTGGGGCTGTGGGAGGTGGAGTTCGACGTGCTGCGTAAGCAGGTGCTCGGCGACGACAACGACGTCACCTATACGCTCTTCTACGACTTCAAGCGCTACGTGCTGGAGCCGGCCCTGCGCGAGCTGCACTCGCTGGGCTGGAGCGTGGTGTACGAGCCCATCAAAGAGGGCAAAAAAGTGCAGGCCATCCGCTTCACGATTCCGCAGGCGCTGGCCAAGCTCGGCGACGACGGGATGGTGGTGCCAGCTAAGACAGCCTCTACAGCGCGTTCTAAGGCCCCTCAGGAGCAGATGAGCCTCATGCTGGATGCGGAGCTGCCTACACTGCAGCAGCGCATCGTCACGCGCCTGCAAAAGCTTAAGCTCACGGCCCCGCAGATTCAGCACGTGCTGGCCTTCATCGGTGACGACGAAACGCTGATGGCAAAGCTCATGAAAGCCACCCACCCGCTGCTGCGCGACTTCGAGGCCGGTAACAAGGTGTTCGACAACCTGGGTGGCGCTACAGTCAATCTGCTCAAAACAGAGTTTACGGGCCTCTACGCCAGCCTGAAGTAGCTCACCTGCGAATCAGCTAATTCTTCGGCGTCGGGGCGTATGTTTCGCTGTTCGCTGAAAAATGCCGCGCCCGTCGTTGCCTTGCAGCGGCTGGCTGGGCTTGGGTTTCCAGGGGCCAGGAGCAGGTATTCGTTCCACTGCCTGAGCGCGCCCTGCCGCTCGCCCAGTTCCGCATGCGTAACTGGGCGCGTCAGCCCGATGGTCTGGCGCGGGCTTTTGAAGGGTGTGCTGAGCCCCGGCCGGGGTGGGTTCAAGCTCCTGGCCGTGGGCCGCTACGCGTTGCAGTTGGGCGAAAGCGCGGCGCACTTCAGCGGGCGCAAACACTGTGCTGTGGGCGGGGGGAAGACCGGGGGCTCGTGCTGTGTTGGGAGGAATCGGTGAGGCCCCCTAAGCTTTCGTCGAACCCGGTCAGCCGCTGGCCGTCGGCCAGGAATTGGTGCTGTCGGAATACACCGGGAAGCCGTGGGCATCTACGCATCTCAGGTGCAGCGGCAGGCGCCCCCAGGAGTGGCTCGTCCACCCGAGACTTGCCATGCCCCGTGCTACGACCAAAACTCAGCCTGTCGCAACTGGCGGGACTGATTTCGACCATCTGGCTGGGTTCACTATCAAAGGCAACACCCACTTTTGTGCTACCCCCGGGCAAGTCCACTGTGGCTGTCTGCTCTGCATCAGGTCTGCTGGGAACCTGCCGTGTGAAGTATGGTAACCACGGATGCAGAATCCGGCAGATGCAAGCCAATGGCCGGGGTACACCCTGACAGTTTCACTCACTCACTCTGCCTCTATGTATCAGGTTGCTATTTTGCTTTTTCATGACGTTGAAGTGCTGGATTTTGCCGGCCCGTTCGAGGTATTCGCCGTCACCGAGGTCGACGGCAAGCGTCCCTTCAACGTGTTTACCGTAGCCGAGCACAGCCCCGTGTTTGCCCGCAACGGCTTGTCAGTGAATCCCACCTACCGGCTGCAGGACCACCCCGACGCCGACATCATTCTGATACCGGGTGGGGCGAGCCTGCTGGCCGACGGCACTCCGCTGGGTACCCGCCGGGAGATGCACAATGAGGTAATTTTAAACTGGGTGCGCCGGCACATGCACACGGCCGAGCTGGTGCTGTCGGTGTGCACGGGCGCCTTTGTGCTGGCCAAGGCCGGCGTGCTCGACGGGCTCACCGTGACCACGCACTACTCCGTGGCCGGTCAACTACAGGAGCTGCTGCCCACCGCTACTGTAGCCCCGGAGCAGCGCTGGACCGACAACGGCCAGGTGATTACCTCCGCCGGCATCTCCGCCGGTATCGACATGGCCCTACATGTGGTGAGCCGTTTGCTGGGGCCGGAGGTGGCGGCGGCTACGGTGCGGGAAATGCAGTACGCGCCGGGCTCCCACGTGGTGCCGGTCAAGGAGTAAGCTGCCTATTCCAGCGAGCGGAGAGCCGTTTCAAGTATCCGTACGCTGCGCTCCAGCTCTACGGGCGTAAGCGCGGCAAAGCCCAGGCGCAGGTGCATCGGGCGAGGTTCGGCCAGCAGCTGATGGGCCCGCCCGTCGCTGAGCAACAGCCCAAGCTCCCGGCAGCACTGCGCCAGCTTCGGCAGGTCAACGGTATCCGCCAAGCGCCCCCACACGGCCAGCCCACCGGTGGGCGGCACGAAGCTGAACCACCGGGCCAGCCGCGCCTGCAAAGCCGCGCAGAACACGTCCCGGCGGTGCTGGTACTGCTGCCGCGACCGGGCCAGGTGGTGGTGCATGGTGCCATCGGCAAACAGGTCGGCCACCGCCGTTTCCAGCAGCGGGTCGCCCAACTGATCCACCAGCACCCGGATGGGGGCCAGGGCCTGGAGCACTTCTGCCGGCGCCACCACGTAGCCGATGCGGTAAGCCGGCGCCAGCACCTTGCTCAGCGACCCGGTGTAGATCACCCGCCCGGTTTGAGCAGCGCTGGCCAGGGGCAGGATGGGCGCTTCGGCGTAGTGGTAGTCGAAGTCGTAATCGTCCTCCAGCACAATGAAATCGTACTGCTCGGCCAGCGCCAGCAGCCGCACCCGCCGCGTTGCCGACAGCGTGACCGTGGTGGGGTAGTGGTGATGAGGCGTCACGTAGAGCAGCCGCACCGGCTGCCGCCGACAGAGGGCTTCCAGCTCCTCCAGCACCAGCCCCTGCTCATCCACGGCCACGCGCGCCAGCCGGGCCCCGCGGTTCTGGAAAATGGCATCGGCCTCCGCGTAGCTTTGCTCTCCTACCACCACCGTGTCGCCGGCCTGCACCAACAGCTGGGCTAGCAGAAAGAAGGCCATGGTGCTACCCCGGGTCACGAACACGTTTTCGGCCGTAGCGGGCACGCCGCGCGTGTCGTGCAGGTAGCGGGCCAACTGCTGGCGCAGGCGCAGCACCCCGTTGGGAGCCGCATAGCCAAGCAGTTGCGGGTAACGGGCGACCCCGCGGGTGGCCCGCCGGTAGTTGCGCGTCAGCAAGGCGTGCGGCGCCAGCCGCGCATCGGGCGAGCCCCCATCGAGCACGAGGGATGGGTGGGCGGGCAGTTGCACTGCCGGAGCTGCGTCGCTCTTGGGAAACTGAAAAGCGGCCCGGGCCGGAAATTGCCCGATGGCAACCGGCAGTGGCTGGCCGGGCGCCTCGGGCAATTGCGTGCAGACCACCGGCGCTCTGCGGGGCCGCTGCACCAGCCAGCCCTGGGCCTGCAGCTCCTCGTAGGCCAGACCCACCGTCTGCCGGTTCACCCCGAGCTGCTCGGCCAGCTGCCGGGCACCCGGAAACCGGGCCCCGAACGGCAGTACGCCCCGCCGGATCAGGTTGATCAGGCCGGCGGCAATCTGCTGGGGCAGGGCAAGTGAGGTACCACGCTGCAGGGAAAGGAGGGTTTGATAGGGAAGCATACGGGAAGCCCGCCATGGTCACTCAGGCGGTCGGGAATCCTTAACCGGCTGCTTGAAGCGCAGCGGGCCGCAGTTAGACTGCGGCAGGTTGGTGGCGAAAAAGTGGGGCAAAGGTCGGATTACCCGCACAAAAAAACTGGTCCATTTGCCGGACCAGGGTTTTGGGCTGGGCATCATCCCTTCGCCACTGCTCAGCGTAGCAGTAGCAGATCATCGAGGCCCAGAGGGCGGCGGCTGGTGTAGCCCTCCGCGTACTGCACGCCGATGTAGCTGCCCAGCTCCCGGGCCCGGGCCTCCAGGGTGCGCAGGAAGTCCGGGGTGGAGATGTAGGTGGTGGCCTACTCGGATTCGTATTCGGAATGGTAAAACTGGCATTTAAACGCCGTGAGGGCGGCCAGCTTCTGCTCCCAGAACCCGGTAATATCCACCACGATATCGGGACGCACGTAGCCGTTGTGGATGGCCTGCAGCAGCAGCCGAGGCCGCCAGAGAGCCTGCGGTACGCCCTGCCACTGGGTCTGCACCTTGGGCAGCCCGGCCAGGAAGGCGGCGTCGTGCACCAGGTCGGCGGCACCTCCGAGGGCGCCCGGGCCGTGTGCGCCGAGTACTGCGACATGTTCCTGATGTGGCCTGAAACGGAGGAAAAGCTCTACGAAACTATGCAGGATCTGAGCGCCCGCGCCGCCGCCCACGGCCGCCAGATCGACTTCGGCCTGCGCATCCACGTCATCGTGCGCGAAACCGAGGATGAAGCCCGCGCCTACGCCAAGAAGCTGATGTCGAAGTTCGACCCGGTAAAAGGGGCCGAAATCAAGAGCCGGGCCCAGGATTCGTGGTCGTTGGGCGTACACCGCCAGAATCAGCTGCGCGAGCACGCCGACATGGAAGGCTTCGTGGAGCCGCTGCTCTGGACTGACATCGGCAAGGCCCGTTCCGGGGCCGGCGGGGCCCTGGTGGGCGACCCGGACCAGATTGTGGAGAAGATCAACCGCTACATGGACATGGGCTTCCGGGCCTTCATCTTCTCGGGCTACCCTTTGCTGGACGAGGCCGACTACTTCGCCCGATACGTGCTGCCGCGCCTGCCCAACGTATCCATGCCCGACCTGCAGGGCCGCCGGCCGGCCACCACGCCCGTCACGCCGCTGACCACGGCCCCGCTGCGGTAAGCTGGAAGCGAATGACTGGGGAGACGTTTCTGAATATTTTCCAAAAGACCGGATCAACATCCCCTCACAGGGTTGATTGAAACCACTTTCGCCGGGAAATGCTGTTCCTGCTATTGTGGTACTCCCGAAGGCCCAGGGTCGCTTATACCCGCTCCGGCAGCAGCAGCTGCCGGGCCACGCGGCGGCCGGCTTCCACAGCTCCGTCGAGGCGGCCCCACTCGCTGGCGGAGGTTTCGGCCCCGGCCCAGAGCAGCGTGCCGTGCCAGCACGGCTGCTGCAGCAGCGCCGGCCCCTGCAGGGGCACCTGGGTGGGGGCATCGGCGTCGGCGGGCACGCTGGTGAGCGGCTCCCGGGTCCAGTCCAGCTCGTGGTAAGCCAGGGGGCTGCGCGCTACCGGCCCGAACAGCTGGCTGAGCTGCTGCACCACAGCGGCCTGCCGCTGCGCGGCCGGGGCGGCGCGCAGCGGGTGCGGGGTGGCGAAAAAACCGAACAGGGCCCCCACGGCGCCGGAGGCGGGCGAGGCATCGTGGATTTCCACCAGCGGCCCCACCTGACTCACGGCAAACCCGGACAGACCGGCCCCGCGCCAGAACGGCTCGTCGTACACAGCCAGCGCCTTCATGGAGTGCGCCATCCAGGTGGGTACGGCCTGCATGGTCTGGCGCAGGTCGGGCGGCAGCACCGGGCTGAACTGCAGGCTGTGGGCGGCCAAGCGCGGGGGCAGGGCCACCACCACGGCCGCCGCCCGATAGGTGTGCTGCGTGCCGTGCCGGGTGGCCGTCACTTCCACGGCCCGGGTGCGGCCGTCGGGGCCGGGCAGCGCGCGCAGGCTGGTAACCTGGGTGCCGAGCTGCAGGCTGGCCTCGGGCAGCGTGCGAGCCAGCGCCCGGCACAAGGCCGCCGCGCCGCCGGGCAGGCGCAGGTAGCCCGCCGAGCCCGACCGCTGGGGCAGACGGTGCACGACGTCGGGGGCAGTCTGGTAGGTGGTAGCGCCGGCGCTGGGCTGCTCGAAAAACGGCAGTTCCAGCTCGGCAGCCAGCGCCAGCAGGTATGGGTGGTGGGCCCAGCCCCAGGTGGCACCCAGATCCAGCCAGTCGACCTCGGGCTGGCCCGGCAGGGCGGGCACGGCCAGCGTGCGGCCGCCCACCCGCTCGCGGGCCTCCAGTACCAGCACCGGGCGGCCGGCGGCGTGCAGCTCGCGGGCGGCGGTGAGGCCCGACACCCCCGCCCCGATAATCAGGATGGGCAGCGGGGAAGGCGGAAAAACATCGGAACCGGGCATGGCGGCAGGAAAGAGCAGAGGCGGAATAAAAGGGGGCGAGGGCCCCGACGGAGCAGGTAACTGGCCGGGCCGGGCAGAAGTTTAGCGCGGCCCAGCCCGGCCCGGCGCTGGCATCCGGCAAGTGCCTGGCCGAGTACCGGCGAGCGGCGCCAAGCCCTTGCCCGGCAGTACAAAACTATGCCGCTTGCCGGCCGGCTGCGTACACCCTGCTGACGGGCGCTTATTCCGGGCGCCGTGCTCAGGCAGTGTAAAGCATGAAAATACTACTGGTGGAAGACGAGCCCAAGCTGGCCTCGTTCGTAAAAAAGGGGTTTGAAAGTGAGGGTTACGAGGTGGACGTGGCCTACGATGGGCGCATGGGCAAGTCGCTGCTGCAGCAGAACCCCTACGCCGTTGCCATCCTCGACGTGAACCTGCCTTATCATAATGGGTTCGAGCTGTGCCGCCTGATTCGCGCCACGCACCCCCACCAGCCGGTGCTGATGCTCACGGCCCTGGACAGCCTGCAAGACAAAGTGGAGGGCTTCGAGGCCGGCGCCGACGACTACCTGGCCAAGCCCTTCGCCTTTCAGGAGCTACTGTTGCGCGTGCGCGCCCTCACGCGCCGCCTCTCTTCGCCCGGCACGGGCCGGCAGGTGCTCGGCGCCGCCGACCTGGAGCTGGACCTGGACACCAAGCGCGTAACGCGCGCCGGCCAGCGCATCGAGCTGACCACCAAGGAATACAGCCTGCTGGAATACCTGCTGCGCAACCGCGGCCGCGTGATTTCGCGGGTGGACATTGCCGAAAAGGTGTGGGACCTGCACTTCGACACCAACACCAACATCATTGACGTGTACGTGAGCTTTCTGCGCAAGAAGCTCGACAAAGGCTACGCCACTAAGCTGATTCACACGGTGGTGGGCATGGGCTACGTGCTACGCGAAGGCTAACCCAGAGACCCTGCCGGATGCTGATTCGTAACAAACTGATTTTACGCTTCACCCTGCTGGTGGTTGGCATTCAGCTGATTCTGTCGGGGTTTATCTACTACTTCCAGGCCTCGGCCCGCGAGCAGCGCTTTGCCAGCCGCCTGCTGGGCAAGGCCACCATGACCACCCGTCTGCTGGTGCGCCAGCAGGCGCTGGAAGCCAGCGAGCCGCGGCCGCAGCCAGTGTTCCGGCGCCGCGACCTGCTTACGATTCCCGGCGAGCAGGTCAGCATCTACGACGCCGGGCAGCACCTGCTCTACACCAGCGCCGATGGCCTCAGCCAAAAGGAAAACTCCCGGCAGCTGCGCCGTATCCGGCCGGCCCGGCCGGTGCGTTTCACGGCCGACGGCCAGGAAACCGTGGGGGGCGCCTTCCGCTACCGAGGCCAGCTCTACTATGTGTTTGCTGCCGGCCAGGACCCGGCCGGCCAGCAGCAGCTCCGTCAGCTGCGCCTGCTGCTGCTGGCCGGCAACGTGGGGGCGCTGGTGCTCATCATTCTGGCGGGCTGGTATTTTGCCGAGCAGGCCCTGCGGCCTATTTCGGGGGTGGTGCGGCAGGTGGAGCAGATCACGGCGGCCCGCCTGAGCACCCGCGTGGCGGAAGGCAACGGCACCGACGAAATTGCCCAGCTGGCCCGCACCTTCAACCAGATGCTGGGCGGGGTGGAGCAGGCGTTTGAGTCGCAGAAAAGCTTTGTCAGCCACGCCTCCCATGAGCTGCGCACACCCCTGACCAC
The DNA here is from genome assembly GCF_027625995.1 of Hymenobacter yonginensis. NCBI lineage: Bacteria > Pseudomonadati > Bacteroidota > Cytophagia > Cytophagales > Hymenobacteraceae > Hymenobacter > Hymenobacter yonginensis. The sequence continues at coordinate 235,836 of NZ_CP115397.1, read as the reverse complement.
GCTGCTGGGCACGTTGGAAACCTCACTGGCCTACGACCCCGACCTGCCCCAGACCCAGGCCAGCATCCGCTCGGCCGTGGAGGAGATTCGCAAGCTCATTGATCTGAGCAACAGTCTACTGGCTCTGGCCCAGGCCGACGATGCCTCGTTTCAGCGCGAGCCGGTATCCTTCGACGACTGCCTCACTCAGGCTCTGAGCTACTGTCAGGGCAAGTACCCCGGCCGCGTCATCCGCCTGCATTTCGGCAAGCTGCCAGCCCCGCTGCCGGACGCCCTGTTTGTGGTGCCCGGCAACGCCCGCTTGCTGACTACGGCCATCTTCAACCTGCTTGACAACGCCTGCAAGTACTCCGCCGGCCCGGTGGAGGCCACCCTCAGCTACGGCACGCCCACCCGCCTACGCCTGGCGGTGGCCGACCAGGGCATCGGCATTGCGCCCGCCGAACTGGCGCAGGTGCTCGCCCCGCTCTACCGCGCCGAAAATGCCCGCTCGCGCCCCGGCTACGGCGTGGGGCTGTCCATCACGCAGAAGATCGTGCACCTGCACGGCGGCGACGTGCAGCTGACCTCAGCCCCGGGCCAGGGCACCACCGTGGTGCTGGAGCTGCCCGTTGCCTGAGCCGGTTACCGGAGTCAGGCAGCGGGCAGCTTTTTTCAAGACCGGCTGCCGCCGGCAAAAGGCCTGTGAGGGCCCTTCCTGACTGGAAGGGTCTGGTTTTTTTTGGGGGTAATGGGCTGGCATTGGGAGGGGGCGGCGGGGTTTTTAATGTTTTTTAATCCCGCGCTCATGTGGCTTTAACCTCTCCGGGGGTGGTTTGCAGCATCATCTGTCACCGCCTGCCCATGCCCATTGCCATTCGCTACCGCCTGCTGATTGGCCTGCTGCTGGGGACGCTGCTGCTGTCGGTAGCCCTGAACTTCTACTGCCTGCAGCAACTGGAGGCTACCCCCGACTACGTTGCCGACGCTGAGCTGACGGTGGCCGAGGCCGAGCTGGAGCTGGCCCACACCCGGGCGCGGTTGGCGGTCTGCGAGCAGGCTACGCGGTACGCCAGCGGCGCCCCCGACTCGCTGGCCCGGCCCTGACCGGGGCCGGATTTTTCTGATTCTTCTCAAGCCTGATTATATGCTTTCTCGATTTCCTTTCCGCTGGCTGCTGCTGCCGCTGGCTGCCTCCACCCTGGCCGGCTGCGGCGCCGACAGCGCGGCCGAATCTGCCACCGCCACGGAAGCGCCGCTTTCCCTGCCCGTGGTGCAGCTCGCAGCGCGCGACACGGTGCTGAGCCGCGAGTACGTGGCCGACGTGCAAGCCACCCGCAACGTGGAGCTGCGGGCCCGGGTGCGGGGCTTTCTGGAAAAGATTTACGTGGATGAGGGCCAGAAAGTCCGCCAGGGCCAGGCCCTGTTTCACCTCAACGACGTCGAGTACAAAACCCGGCTGGCGCGCACCCAGGCCACGCTCAACAACGCCCTGGCCCAGGCCCGGGTGGCCAGCCTGGAGCTGGACCGCGTGCGGATGCTGACCCAAAAGAACATCATCTCCAAAACCGAGCTGGACGTGGCCCAGGCCAAGCTCACGGCCGCCCGCTCCACGGTGGAGGAAGCCCGCTCGGCCGCTTCCAATGCGGCCCTCATGCTCAGCTACACCACCATCCGCGCCCCGTTTGACGGCGTGGTGAACCGGGAGCTGCTGAAGGTGGGCAGCCTCATCGACGACGGCACGCTGCTGACGACCGTGTCGGATACGCGGGCCGTGTTTGCCTACTTCAACGTGTCGGAGGCGGAGTATCTGGAGTACATGAAAACGCGCCGGCAGGACTCGGCCCGTCGCACCAACCAGGTGCGGCTGGTGCTGGCCGACGGCACGCTCTACGCCCCCACCGGCCAGATTGAGACGGTAGAAAGCCAGTTTCAGGCCGGCACCGGGGCCATTGCCTTCCGGGCCCGCTTCGCCAACCCCGAGCGGCTGCTCAAGCACGGGGCCACCGGCAAGGTGCGCCTGGCCAACACTGTGACTGACGCGCTGCTCGTGCCCCAGAAGGCCGTGTTCGAGCAGCAGGACAAGAACTACGTGTACGTGGTGGATGCCCAAGGCCAGGTGCGCCAGCGCAACTTCGTGCCCCAGAGCCGCCTCGACGCCTTTTACGTGGTGGATAGCGGCTTGAAAGCCGGGGAGCGGATTGTGTGCGAAGGCGTGCAGGACCTGCGCGACGGCTCCCGCATCACGCCCCGCCCGGTGACGCTCGCCAGCCTGACCACCGCTTTGTAGCTGCCCCTCTGGCTGCTGGCTAGTAGCTGCGGGCTGATAGCTTTTCTCATGGCTGCACGCGCCGCTGTCAGCCCCGAGAGCTGGTTCTTTCCATCGCATGACACCCACTTTCTATGTTTTCTATCTTCATCAGACGGCCGGTTTTGTCGCTGGTTATTTCGTTGTTTATCACCCTGCTGGGCGTGGGCGCACTGTTTACGCTGCCCGTCACGCAGTTCCCCGACATCGTGCCGCCTTCCGTGACGGTGCGGGCCAAGTACAACGGCGCCAACGCCGAGGTATCGGCCAAGGCCGTGGCCACGCCGCTGGAGCGGGCCATCAACGGGGTGCCGGGCATGACCTACATGAACACCGTGACCACCAACAACGGCACCACCCTGGTGGAGGTGTTCTTCGAGGTGGGCACCGACCCCGACCTGGCCGCCGTGGCCGTGCAGAACCGCGTAACCACCATTCTCGACGAGCTGCCCCAGGAGGTGATTAAGGCCGGGGTGGTGACGGAAAAGGAAGTGAACAGCATGCTGCTGTACCTGAACATCGTCAGCGACGACCCCACGGCCGACGAGCAGTTCATCTACAACTTCGCCGACATCAACATTCTGCAGGAGCTCAAGCGCATCAAGGGCGTGGGCTTGGCTGAAATCCAGGGCAGCCGCGAGTACGCCATGCGCGTGTGGCTCAAGCCCGACCGGATGCTGGCCTACCGCGTGGGCGCCGACGAAATTGTGGAGGCCATCCAGACCCAGAGCGTGGAAGCAGCGCCGGGCCGGACCGGCGAAAGCTCGGGCCGCTCGGCGCAGGTGCTGCAATATGTGCTGCGCTACACCGGCAAGCTGTTCGAGCCCGAGCAGTACCGCAACATCGTGATCCGGGCCGAGGCCGACGGCTCGGTGCTGCGCCTCAAGGACGTGGCCGACGTGGAATTTGGGGTGCAGACCTACCGGATGCTGTCCAAGAGCAACGGCCAACCCTCGGCGGCCATCCTGCTCAAGCAGCTGCCCGGCTCCAACGCCTCCGACGTCATTGCGCAGGTAAAAGCCCGCATGGCCGAGCTGAAAGCCACCAGCTTCCCGCCCGGCATGACCTACAACATCAGCTACGACGTGTCGCGCTTTCTCGACGCGAGTATTCACGAGGTGGTACGCACCCTGTTTGAGGCGTTTTTGCTGGTGTTCGTGATTGTGTACCTGTTTTTGCAGGACTGGCGCTCCACCCTGATTCCGGCGCTGGCCGTGCCGGTGGCCCTCATCGGCACCCTGTTTTTTATGCAGCTGCTGGGCTTCAGCATCAACCTGCTCACGCTGTTTGCGCTGGTGCTGGCCATCGGCATTGTGGTCGATAACGCCATTGTGGTGGTGGAAGCCGTGCACGCCAAGATGCACGAAAAGCACCTTTCCGCTATGGATGCCACCCTGGAAGCCATGGGCGAAATCAGCGGCGCCATCGTGGCCATCACGCTGGTGATGTCGGCGGTGTTTATTCCGGTGTCGTTTATGAGCGGGCCGGTGGGCGTGTTCTACCGCCAGTTCTCGCTGACGCTGGCCATTTCCATCGTCATTTCGGGCTTGAACGCCCTCACGCTCACGCCGGCTTTGTGCGCGCTGCTGCTTAAGGAGCCCACCCCCGACGCCGAGCGCAAAGGTCTGCTGGGCCGCTTCTTTGCCGGCTTCAACCGCCGCTACGAGCGGTTTGCCGATGGCTACCAGCGCCTGGTGCGCGTAGTGGCCAGCCGCCGCCTGGTGACGGTGGCGCTGCTGCTGTTCTTTTTCGCGGCCACCTGGAGCGTCAATTCGGTGCTGCCCACCGGCTTTATTCCGAGCGAAGACCAGGGCATGGTGTACATCAACGTGACCTCGCCGCCCGGCGCCACCATGGAGCGCACCCAGCAGGTGCTGCAGCAAGTGCAGCGCGTGGCCCAGACCCTGAAGCCCGTGGAATCGGTATCGACGCTGGCCGGCTACTCGCTGATGAACGACGTGTCGGGGGCCAGCTACGGCATGGGCATGATCAACCTGAAAGGCTGGGACGAGCGCAAAGAGTCGGTAACTGAGCTGATGGCTCAGCTGCGCGCCAAAACCAAGCACATCACCGGGGCGCAGGTACAGTTTTTTACCCCGCCTACGGTGCCCGGCTTCGGTAACGCCGGCGGCTTTGATCTGCGGGTACTGGACCGCACCGGCCGCGGCGACCTGCGCCGCACCGACGAGGTGACGGACCGGTTCATCAAGGCCCTCAACAACACGCCGGCCATCGAAAATACCTTTTCCGGCTTCGACCCCACCTTTCCGCAGTACCTGATTCACCTGGATGCCGACCTGGCCGCCAAAAAGGGCGTGACCGTGGCCAGCGCCATGAGCACGCTGCAAACCCTGATGGGCGCCAACTACGCCGCCAGCTTCATCCGCTTCGGGCAGATGTACAAGGTGATGGTGCAGGCCCTGCCCGGCTACCGCACCAAGCCCGAGGATCTGCTGAAGCTTTACGTGAAAAACAACCGGGGTGAGATGGTGCCCTACTCCACGTTTGTGTGGCTGGAGCGGGTGTACGGCCCGGAGCAGTTTACGCGCTACAACATGTACACCTCGGCCACCCTCAACGGCGACACGGCCCCCGGTTACTCGTCGGGCGACGCCATCAAGACCATTGAGGCCGTGGCGGCCAAGGAGTTGCCGCGCGGCTACACCTTCGAGTGGAGCGGCATGACCCGGGAGCAGATCATTTCCGGCAACCAGGCGCTCTACGTGTTCGGCATCGTGCTGGTGTTCGTGTATTTGCTGCTGGCGGCCCAGTACGAGAGTTTTCTGCTGCCGCTGCCGGTGCTGCTGAGTTTGCCCACCGGCATCTTCGGCGCGTTTCTGGCCCTGAAGCTGCTGGGGCTGGAAAACAACATCTACGCCCAGGTTTCCCTAGTCATGCTGATTGGTTTGCTGGGTAAGAACGCCATTCTCATCATCGAATTCGCGGTGCAGCGGCAGAAGGAAGGCCTGTCGGTGCTGGATGCGGCCGTGGAAGGCGCCCGCTCCCGCCTGCGCCCCATCCTAATGACCTCCTTCGCCTTCGTGGCTGGCCTGATTCCGCTGTGCATTGCCACCGGCGCGGGCGCCATGGGCAACCGCAGCATCGGCACGGCAGCGGCGGGCGGCATGCTCATCGGCACTCTGTTCGGGGTGGTCCTGATTCCGGGCCTCTATGTGTTGTTTGCCCGCGACAAGAAGCCCGCCCAACCCGTTGCCGAGCCCACGGCTCACCCCGTTCCAGCCGCCCACCCCGAGCCCGCCCACGCGGCTGCCTAATCCTGCTCTATGACTCTGTTCCGCCCCTCACTTGCCGGCCTGTTCTCTAAAGGAGAGGAGAAATCAGCAAAAGCCAACTGGCTTTTCAAACGCCTGTTCGGACTGCTTACGCTGGCGGCCCTCGGTAGCTGCCAGACCATTCAGCCGGTGCTCACGCCCCGCGCCACGGCCGTGCCGGCCACCTTCGGCGCGGCCGCTGCTGCGGGGGCTACCGATTCCGCTTCTATTGCCGCGCAGCCCTGGCAGCAGTTCTTTGCTGATCCGAACCTGATTGGTTTGCTCGACACGGCCCTGCGTGCCAACCCCGATTTGCTGATTGCCGTGCAGCGGGTGGAAGTGGCCCGCGCCAGCGTGCAGGCGGCCCGGGGCGCGCTGCTGCCCGCCGTGGAGGCCGGCGCTACCGGGGGCTTCGACCGATTCGCCGACTACGCCGCCCAAGGCCAGACCAGCACCAACGACGGCCGCCAATTACCCAACGGCGTACCCAACTTTTTCCTGGGACTGCGCAGCTCCTGGGAGCTTGATGTGTGGGGCAAGCTGCGGAGCCGCCGCCGGGCGGCCGTGGCCCGAATGCTGGCCACCGAGCAGGGCCGGCGGTTGGTGCAAACCGCGCTGGTAGCCCAGGTGGCCCGCCTCTACTACGAGCTGCTGACGCTGGACAGCCAGCTGGACGTGCTGGGCAAAAACGAGCGGCTGCAAAACCGGGCCCTCGAAATCGTGAAGCTCCAGAAGCTGGGCGGCCGCGCCACCGAGCTGGCCGTGCAGCAGTTCACGGCCCAGCTGCTGCGCACCCGCAGCGGCGAGGTGGAAGTGCAGCAGCGCATCCTGGCCACCGAAAACCAGCTCAACCGCCTGCTTGGCCGCTATCCACAGCCCATTACCCGGGGCCTGCCCATTCAGCAGCAGCCATTGCCCGCGGACCTTTCGGCGGGGCTGCCGGCCGAGCTGCTGCTGCGCCGCCCCGACGTGCAGCAGGCCGAGCTGGCGCTGCTGGTCACCAAAGCCGATGTGGCCGCCGCCCGGGCCGCCTTCCTGCCCTCGTTCACCCTGTCGCCGTACGTGGGGCTGAACGCCTATAAGGCCTCTTTGCTGCTGAGCACGCCCGGCTCGCTGGCCTACGGGCTTCTGGCCGGCGTATCGGCCCCGCTCTTCAACCGCAACGTGCTGCGGGCCGAGTACACCCAGTCGGCGGCCCGGCAGCGCATTGCCTACTTCGAGTACCAGCGCAGCATCCAGACCGGGTTTGAGGAAGTGACGTCCAGCCTGCGGGGCCTGCAGAACTACCAGCGCGTGTACGCTTTGCAGCAGCAGGAAGTGGCCGCCTTGACCAAGGCCGTGGACATTTCCAACGACCTCTACACAGCCAGCTACGCCACCTATCTGGAAGTCATCACGGCCCAGCGCAGCGCCCTGGAGGCCGAGCTGAACCTGACTACCACCCGCCGCGAGCAGTTCCTGCAACTCATCGACCTGTACCGCGCCTTAGGCGGCGGGGCCCCGGTGACCACCACGGACCTGGCGACTGTGCGCTGATCTCAGCCCGGCCGTAGGCGCTTGTCAATGCCTGCCGCCAGGCGGACGGGTACCTTATTTCGTTGCACCGTATCCAGCCTGAGCCGCGGTGCCGGGCCCCCACAAGGCCATTCCTACCAGCAGCTACCGCTCATAACGCAGGCCCCGGCCACGGTGGCAAAAAGGTAACCGGAAGCCCGACAACTTGTGCGGCGGCGGCGTATGAGCCGGCAATAGCAACCCCCGCCTTATGGATTTCTCACTTGCCTGGCAGAAGCTCAACCAGATTGGCCGCGACCTGATGCTGGCCCTTCCCAACATCGTCTTTGGCCTGGTCACGTTTGGGGTGTTTATGCTGCTGGCCCGCGGCGTGCGCGCGCTGGTACAGCGCGTAACCAGCAGCCGCAGCAGTAGCCAGAGTCTGGTGCGCCTGCTCAGCCGCCTCTCATACGTGGGCATGCTCATTCTGGGCGTGCTCGTGACCGTGACCATTATTCTACCGGGGTTTACACCCGCCAGCCTGGTCAGCGCGCTGGGGGTAGGCGGCATTGCCATCGGCTTCGCCTTCAAGGATATCTTCCAGAACTTTCTGGCCGGCGTGCTGCTGCTCACCGAGCCGTTCAAGATCGGTGACCAGATCAAGTACAAGGAATTTGAGGGCACCGTGGAGGACATCCAGACCCGGGCCACGGCCATCAAAACCTACGACGGCCGCCGCGTCATCATCCCCAACGCCGAACTGTTCACTCAACGCCGTGACCGTGAACACGGCCTACGACAAGCGCCGCCTGCAGTACGACGTGGGCATCGGCTACGGCGACGACATTGCCCAGGCCCGGACCCTGATGCTGGAAGCCATGCGCGAGGTCGAAGGCGTCATGACTGACCCGGCGCCCGAAGCGCTGGTGATGGATCTGGCCGGCAGCTCCGTGAACATCCGGGCGCGCTGGTGGGTGGACCCGCCCCGGCAGGCCGACGTGCTGGATGCGCAGGACAAGGTGTTGAAAGCCATCAAGAACAAGCTCACCGCCCACGGCATCGACCTGCCCTTCCCCACCCAGCAGATTCTGCTGCACGACCAGACCGAAGTCACCGCCGGCAACCGCCGGCTGCAGCGCGAAGGCTGGCCCGCCGGCCCGGGCGACGTGCCGCCGGCCCGCGCCGACCAGTCCGCCGCCCGCCCGGAGCCGGCCCCGCAGCAACAACCGCCCGCGGCCAAGCAGTAGCGCTCCGCGTATGGCCTAAGGTTAGCCCAGCGGCAGCCCGGCGCGCCGCTCGCGCACCTGCTGGCGCTCGTAGTCGGTGCTGAGGGTGCGCTCGGCCGCCGCCATTACTAGGCCGGCCTGCTGGCGCAGCGCGGCGCGGCGCTCCGGGTGGTCGGTGCGCTGGGCCACGGTGGCCAGGGCCGTCAGCAGCCGCAGGTACACGCCCAGGTTGGCCTCGGCACTGATGCGGATCTGGTCGAAGGCCGTGGCTAGCATCTTCTCAAACGAGGGCCGCACCGCCACCACGCGCACCTGGCGGTCGGCCACGCGCAGCGGCTCGGGCAGCTGCCGATCGGCCAGCTGCGCCAGCAGCGCCCCCAGGTGGTCGACGCAGATGATGGCCGTGGTGGTGTCGTTGATGCCCGGCGACAGGGCCTTGAGGGCAATATCCACAATCTGGCGCAGGCCAAAGCTGGCGTCCTGCTCGATGGTGCGCTGATTGCCCAGGCTGAAGAGCTGGTTGATTTGCCCGGTCAACTCGTCGGGCAGCGGGGCAGGGTGGGCGCCGTAGCGGGCCACCGACACCAGCGCCGCCCCCCGGGCCACGAAGCCACCGATGCCGTGCTCGAGGCGCACTACGCCCTGCAGCTCCCGGGCCAGCGCCAGCAGGCTGTCCTCGCTGATGCTCTGCACGTAGCCGGTGGCGCGCGCCGGCACGGGCTGCCAGCGCAGCTCGCCGGCCTGCTCCAGCAGCTGCCGGGCCTCGGCGGCGCTGGCCTCTCCGCCCAGCTCCTCCGGAAACAGGCGCGTGATGGCCGCCTCGGTTTCCTGGCTGGCGTTGCGGATGATGTTGGCGGCCTGAATGGAGGAGGCCATGTAGTGAATAAAGAAAATCAGCACCCCGATGCTCAGCAGCGCCAGCACCAGCCCCACGCCCACCGCCAGCGACGGGATGAACCGGCCCTCGTCGCCGCCCCGGATAGTGCGCAGCACAATCAGGCAGTAGGCGAAGATGCTGACAAAGAAGCCCAGAATCAGCTGGTTGGTTCGGTCGCGCATGAAGTTGCGCAGCACCCGTGAGGTGTACTGGCTCGATACCTGGGCCAGGGTGCTCAGCGTGAGTGAGAAAATCAGACCGGCCACGGTAATCATGGAGCCGGCAATGGCCGTGAGCATGCCGCGGGCGCCGTCGGCCCCGGCCCCGAACAGCAAAGGGTAATTGGCCAGCTGGTCGTGGTCGAGAAACGGCTCGGCCAGCACCAGCCCGAAGGCCAGTACCAGGCTGCCTGCCACCATCAGCGTGGGCACAAACCACAGGCTGGAATTCAGATTCTGCCACAGGGCGCGTAGTCGGTTCATGAGGCGCGGGAGTTAGTGGCCGGACTGGTCGTCGGGGGGCGGGCCGGTGCTTAGCCCCATCTTCTTGACCAGCGGCCCGATGCTGAGGCCCTGCACGATGATGCTGAAAATCACGACCACGTAGGTGACGCCTACCAGCAAGTCGCGAGGCATAGACTCGGGCAAGGACAGGGCCAGGGCCACCGAGATACCACCCCGCAGTCCGCCCCAGGTGAGCACCCGCAGCGTCCGGCGGTCGAAGGGGTAGAAGCGCTTGAGCAGCGCCAGCGGCACTCCCACCGACACCCAGCGCGCCAGCAGCACCAGCCCAATGGACACCACTCCGACCAGCAGGGTGGTGCGGCTGATGTCGAGAATGAGCATTTCCAGGCCGATGAGCACGAACAGTACGGCGTTGAGAATCTCGTCGAGGATTTCCCAGAACTTGTCGAGGTACTCGCGGGTGATGTCGGACATGCCTAGGCTGCGGCCCTTGCTGCCCACCAGCAAGCCCGCCACCACGATGGCCAGCGGCCCGGAGGTGTGCAGGGCCTTGGCCAGGGCCGTGCCGCCCATTACCAGGGCCAGCGTAATCATCACCTCCACCTGGTAGTTGTCAATGGTGCGCAGGGCCCAGTAGGCGGCGTAACCCAGCACCGCGCCCAGGGCAATGCCGCCCACGGCCTCCACAAGAAACAGCTGCCCGATAACGGCCGCGGTGGCGCGCTCGGGCCCGAACTGGGCAATCTGAAACAAGCTCAGAAACACCACCACGGCAATACCGTCGTTGAACAGCGACTCGCCCACGATGCGGATTTCCAGCGACTTGTCGATGCGGGCCTCCTTGAGAATGCCCAGCACGGCAATGGGGTCGGTGGGGGAGATGAGCACCCCGAACAGCAGGCAGTAGATATAGTCGATGGGCTGCCCGAACAGCGGCAGCAGGTAGTAGAAGGCCGTGCCGATCAGGAACGTGGACAGCAGGATGCCCACCGTGGCCATGGTGCCGATGGCCACGCCCTGCCGGCCCAGGGCGCCCACATCCACGTGCAGTGCCCCGGCAAACAGCAGGAAGCTCAGCATTACGTCCATGAGGATGGTATGGAAGTCGAGGCCGCGCACCAGCTCGCCGGCGTGCAGCACCCAGCCCACGCCCAGCTTGCCCAGTCCGATGGCAGCCAGCGACGAAACCAGGGCCAGCATCATCAGGCCGATGACGCCCGGCAGCTTCACGAAACGGTAGTTGAGGTAGCCGAAGACGGCAGCCACCACAATGAGCAGCGACAGGGTGTTGTAGATTTCCATATGGAAAGCGGGGAGCAGATGAGCTACCGTAGACGTGCCCGCCGGCCGCAGGGTTGGCGCCCGCGCTCCAGTTCCTTGCCCGCTACAGCTTGCTCTGGGTGGCGCGAGCCGGCAACCCGGCCCGGCTGGCCAATCAGGGCTTATTGGAGCGGCGTCCGACGCAGGTGTGCACCTGCAGTAAAGCGCCGTCGGGGCGAATGTGCTGGTTGGGCAGCTTCCGGATCTGGTTCGTGATGTCGGTATCGGAATTCACGATGTGGCCTTTCGGGATGGTTAGGCCCTCGGTCAGGAAGGTGTTCACGCCGCGTACGACTTGCAGCACCCGCGGCGCTCGTCCCACGGTAGTACCATAGCCGGCGGCGGTGCCCACACGAGTCCGCCCGCCCCATGATGCTAATTCCCGTTTTGAAAGACATCGGCTAAGTGGGCGGGCGCAACCCACTGGGATAAGCCTTTCGGTAGCTCACTTCAGCTCCCCCGGCCCGCTCGCCGGAAAGAAGCGAAAACACTATAACCGATTTATGAGCAGAAGCTTAACGGAAGGGCTGCTGCCGGCCCGGATTCCGGCCGGCCTCAGACGACCTGCAGCCGGCGCACACGCTCGGCTTCAGCCTCATTGACGTGGGTGACGGGCGTGGCATAGATTCGGAAGTCGTTTCCGCGAAACTCGGCCTGCAGCCGCTGCTCGATGCGGCGGCAGAGCAGGGCCTTGGTCAGAAACAGTACCCGGTACAGCGGCTGGGTGCCGATGGTGCCGTCGGGCAGCAGGCAGTGGTTGTCGATGGCCTCGTCAACGAACACGTCGGTGGCCAGATGCTCGGTCAGCACCAGCCGGGTGGCCTGGCGGGCGTGGTCGGCGCTCAGCGTGAGCAGGTTGAACAGGATCATAGGGGGAGCGGAACGGGGAGGCAGCGACAGCGGAAAAGACAGGATCAGGCGGGCCAGGCGGTGGCCCGGCGGCTTTTAGCGGGCGGTGGCACGCCGTACTTTGTAGGGGCTCAGGCTGTGCAGGATGTGGTGCAGCAGCGGCTCGTGGTTGCGGAAGGCATCGGGCGTGCCCGAGGCGCAGATCAGCAGCACGTGGCCCTGGTGGCGGGCCGCCAGCGCGTCGTAGCGCAGCAGCTGGCCGTCGCGGGTGCCCGTGCCGGTGGTTTCCAGAAACTGAATACCGTTGTAAGTGGTGGAGAACTGCTTGTTGACCGGCACCCCGAACTGCTCGGCCAGATGGTAGAGCGCCTGGTCGGGCGTCATGTGGGCGGCCGCCCCGCGCAGCTGCCCGATGTAGAGCATCAGGTTGCGGTCGGGGCTCACGTGCAGCAGGGCCACGGTGGTGTCGTTGGTCTGGCGCACCTGGTCCCAGCCGGCCGGCACCTGGTACTGCAGCTGGTACTGGGGGCTGCGCACGGTTTCGTAGTGGATTTCAGGCTCCGACTGGGCTTGCACGCCCAGCGGCAGCAGCAGCGTCAGTAAGGCAAACAGGGAGTTCAGCAGGGATTTTACCAGGGGTTTCATGGTGGTGGGAAAAGGCAGTGGGTAAAGCAAAACCAAGAGGCAGGGGTGGGGCCGCTAGCGGCCCCGCAGCGGCGCGAGGCCGTCGAGCACGTGGTGCAGCAGGGGAGCCTGGGTGCCGAAGGCGGCCGGCGTGGCGTAGAGGTGCACCAGCAGCACCTGGCCCGGGTGGCGGCTCACGCGGGCATCGTAGCGCACCTCACGGCCCCGCAGGTGGTAGGTGCCGCTGCTTTCCAGGGCATCGGGCAAGTGCACGGCGGCGTGGTGCTGCTCGTGGCGGGTGGCGCCCAGGTGGCGCAGCACCCGTTGCAGGGCCCGGGCCGGCGGCAGCGTGGCGTGCCGGCCCCGCAGCTGGCCCACCCACAGGCGGGCATCGTCGGCGGGATTGTGGTAGCCGAGCACGTTCACCGAGTCAGTGCGCTGGTGGCACACGGCCCAGTGCGGCGGCACGGCATACCGGAACTGGTAGGAGCGGTTCAGCACCGGCTCCGTGGGCTGGGCCACGGCGCGCGGGCCGGTCAGCAAGGTGGCAACGAGCAGCCCAAGGGGCATCAACAGGCGGTACATGGCAGAAACAGAAAAGAGGAAGGAAAAGCAGTACGGGCGCTGCCGCCGCGCTTAGTGGTCGTCGCCGGCCGGGTCGGCGTCGTAACCCAGCAAGTTCAGCTCGAATACCACCCCGGCCCGGTTGCCGCTGCCGGGGTTGGGCAGCAGCGCGCCCAGACACAGCTGCAGGCGCTGGGTGGCCAGGTAGTTAAGGCCCAGCACCGACACGCTGGTGGCGTTGCGGCCCGAGATGAAGTCGCCCATCAGCAGCACTTTCTTCGATACCGGATACTCGGCCCCCAGCAACAGCCCGGCCCGGTTGCCGGCCCCGAGTGTGCCCCGGTCGGAGAGGTAGGGGCCGGCCACCACCTTCACGTGGTGGCGCGGGCTCCACACCCACGTGTTGTAGCTGAAGTGCGTGAGCCGGCGGCGGGCCCCGCCGAAGCGCAGCGGGTTGGTGCCCACCTGCGTGCCCAGGCTGGTGCTGAGCGTCGGGCTGAGCGCGAAGAACTTCTGGCCCGTGAGCTGTACCAGCGGCTTGAGCGGGCGGCCGCGGTCGTGGCGGTTCACCCCGAACACGTCGCCGCGGCGCCGGAAGTCCATCTTGATATTCACCACGTTCAGGCCGGCTTCCCAGCCACGGCCCAGCCCGTACACCAGGTGGTTTTTCGATTCCAGGTCGCGCGGGCCGTACACGTTGGTCTGGTGCTGGTAGAAGAATTTGCCCTGGGGCGTCAGGTCGCCGGCCGGGATGTTGAACAGGTTCTGCTGGGCCTGCGCCACCGGGGTGGTGAGCAGCAGCAACAGCAGCGAAAGCAGGAGCAGAAGCAGGAGCCAGGCCAGGCCGGTGCGCCGGGCGAAGACGCGCCGCGCCAGAAGGGAACGTGTCAAAGCTTACTGGGTAAGGGTGTTGAGGATGGGCGTGCCGCTGCCGCCCCCGGTGATGATGGTTTTCGAGTTCGGGGATTTCGACAGCTCCCGGAACGCCTCGATGGACTTGTACTGGAGCACGGCCGGTGTCAGGTCGCGGTTGAGGAGCTGGTTGGTCAGGCGCACGGCCTCAGCCTCGATGCGCATGGCTTCGGCCTTGCCCCGGGCCTGGATGATGTTGGCTTCCTGCTCGCCCTGGGCCCGCACCACGGCAATGCGCTTCTGGCCCTCGGCCTCAATCACGCGGCGCTCGGCGTCGCGGGTTTCGCGCTGCTTGAGAAACTCCATGCGCAGGGCCTCCTGCTCTGATTCGAGCTTGTCCTCGATGGCCTTGGCCAGGCCCGCGGGCAGGGCAATGTTCTTGAGCAGCACGTTCTCAATCTCGAAGCCGCGGGCCGTGAGCACCTCGTTCATCTGGACCAGAATGGCCTTCTCAATCACGGCCCGCTCGGCGCTATGCATGTCCTTGGCAAAGTAGCGGGCACATACGTCGGCGGCGGCCGAGCGGAACACGGGCAGAATCAGGATGTTCTCGTAGCCCAGGCCGGTGGTTTGCAGGATGCCCGGCACCTGGTCGGCCTTCACCCGGTAGAGAATGGAGATATCCGAGGCCACCGACAGGCCCTCCCGCGACGGCAGACTGGAGCGAATCTCCAGGTTCTGGGTGGTGACCGGCACCTTGATGATGGTGCTCAGGAAGGGGTTGAAGGCCTTGGGGCCCGAGAGCACCACCCGCTCATCGAGCCGGCCCAGGGTGCGCTTGACGCCCACCTCGCCTTGGCGCACGGTGGTGCAGCTGCCGAGGGCGGCGGCTCCGGCCAGCAGCAGCACCGTTAGCGGGCGGCGCAGCAGCAGCAGGGAGCGGTGCAGGCTGTAGGAAGCAAACGTTTCCAGCAGCACGCGCACGTTAGCGGCGCCCAGCACCTTGTGGGCCGCCAGCGTGGGGCGGGGCAGCGTCGGCGAGAGGATGGCAACCCGGAACCGGCGCAGACGGGGTCGAAAAACCGGCAGCTGTGTCATGGCGAACAGATTTTTTAGTTTGACTACCATTATTGATAGTCTTACTATCATCTACAACAATACATATAGGAAGGTTGCACTATTAGGCTGCTTTTTCAGAAAAAACTTTTACAAGTGATAGTGTAGCTATATATTTAAATTGTATTGCTATTAAAACAGGCGCCGAAAGCCGCTTGGCTCTACGCTGACGTCCGCAGCGCCTCACGGCCGCCAGCGTAGTGCCGGGCGGCCAGTGGCCGCGCGCGCCGGAAAGCCCGCCGCTATTCCGTCCGGCCGACAGGGTTTTTGCCCTGGCCGCCGCGCCGGTGCAGACAAACTCCGCGCAGATCCGTTCTTTTGGGGAATTTTTCCCGTCACGCGCCCTAGTACCCCCCCCCGCCGTATGCACCCCACGCTTCGAATTGAGCTCAATGAAAACCTGTACCTGCGCGACCCTCAGGCCACGGACCTGGGGCGCCGGCTGATAGCAGAGAGCATCCTGCTCATCGACGAAATCGGCTTCGAGCAGTTCACGTTCAAGAAGCTGGCCCAGCGCATTGAGTCCACGGAGGCCTCGCTCTACCGCTACTTCGAAAACAAGCACAAGCTGCTGGTATACCTGGTGAGCTGGCACTGGGCCTGGCTGCGCTACCAGATCCGCTTCCACACCCACAACGTGCCCGACGCCCGCGAGCGGCTGCGCCTGACGCTGAGCATCCTCACCCGCGCCCACCACGACGACCCGGCCACCCAGGAGCTCAACGAAGCCGCCCTCTACCGCATCGTGGTCAGCGAGGCATCCAAGTCGTACCTGACCAAGGACGTGGACGAGGACAACCAGGCGGGTCTGTTCCGGGAGTATAAGCGGCTGGCCGCGAGTATTGTGGAGGTGGTACAGGAAATAAACCCTACCTACGCCTACCCGCACGCGCTGGTGAGCACGCTGCTGGAGTCGGCGCGCAAGCAGCTGTTCTTTGCCCAGCACCTGCCCTCGCTCACAGACGTGTCCAAGTCCGACAGCGAGAACACCATCTATGCCTTTTTGCACCAGATGGTGTTTGCTGCGCTGGCATAAGATAGCCCCTCCCCCCAAACAGCAACCGCCGCGCCCGGCGCCCCAGTGGGGCCCAGGCGCGGCGGCGCTTGTTAAACGGAGCCGTGGCGCTAGGCGCGGCGGCGGCGCAGGTGCTTGAGGCCGTAAGCCACGGCCCCGGCAGCCAGCAGCGAAACCCCGCCGTCGATAGGCACAGCCGTCGGCTCGGGGGCCGGACCGGGGACCGGGCCGCCTGAGCCGGGGCCCTGGGCCATGGCCGCGCCGGCGGCCAGCGCCAGCAGGAAAGTCAGTGGAGAGAAAAAGCGGATCATCAGTAAAGGAGTCAGAGAAGAAGAAGAAAAACCAACCAGCAGCCCAGCCGCTCACCCGACCGGCGGCTCCCCGTAGTGGGAAACCGCCGGTTAGGGCAGCTGTCAGGCCGGCGCGGCCTACTCGCGCACGAGACGCTTGCTGACCGTGCCTTGCGGCGTGGTCAGGCGCAGGGTGTAGATGCCGGTGGGCAGCTCCCGCAGATCCAGACGGGTTTCGGCCGTGGGCAGGGCCACGCGGCGCACCACCTGGCCCAGGGCGTTGAGCACCTCGGCCGAGGCCGTGCCCGTGGCCGGGCGCAGCACCGTGACGAGGCCCGTGCTGGGGTTGGGGAACACGCTCACTTGGGCGGCCAGCGCGGCCGCGCCCGACGAGAGCACGCCGGCTGGGGCCAGATTCAACGAGAAGCGGCCGGGGGCCGTCGTCGTGCTCAGGCTGAAGGCGTAGCGGGTGCCGGCGGCCAGCACGGTGCGCGTACCGGTGAGTTTATCCACCAGCTCGGCGCGGGTGCCGACCGGCAGGTTGTGCAGGGCGGCGGCCGTGAAGGTGTAGGTGCCGGCCTGGGGCACGGCCACGCTCAGCGGAATGCTCGTCGCAGCGGCCGACCCGAAGGCCGGGCGGCCATCAATGGCCAGCAGCTCGCCGGCGGCCGTGAGCGAGGCCAGGTTCAGACCCGAGGAGTTGGGCAGCTTGGCCGCGTCAAACTCCGCATCAAGGCCGGCAGTGGCCCCGGCCTGGGCGTACACGAACAGGTCATCGGCCGGGCCGGTGGCACCGGCCAGCTGCAGCTGCAACTGGGGGCGGGAGTCGGCCGCGCCTCGGCGCACGGGAGCCTGCTGGTTGTAGGTGGTCACGCGGTTGGCGGTGAGCAGGTTCAGCGAGCCGCTGGTCTGCCCCTCGCTCACGCGCACCCAGAAGCCCTGGGCCAGCCCGATGAGCGGCGAGGCGCCGATGCCGTTGGCATAGCTGCGGTACTGCCCGCCGTACTGGCTGGTGCTCTCAAACACGTACATGGCCGCATCCACGTTGGTACGCTGGCTGGCCGGTACGGTGCTCCAGTCCAGCGGGGCCAGGAAGGGGTTGGCCACAAAGTTCCAGCCCGCGTCGGCGGCGGTGGCGCCGCTGTTGCGCGCCAGCGAGTAGGTAAAGGACGTGCGGTCATTGGTCAAGAACGAGAGCGTGGAGGCACCCGGCAGCTGCACGGTGTAGGCCGTGGGGCGCGGAGAGCGGCCAACGACAGTTTCCGTGCCGGCCGGCGAGAACCAGCCCTTATCGAAGGGGCTCAGGCCGGTGGCCGGCGAAGTGGCCAGGCGGGCTTGGTCGTAGCCGAACACGGTGGGGAAGGGCGTAGTGCTCAGCGGCGTGGCCGAGGTGTTGTACGCTGTATTGAATACGGGCGTAGTCCCGCCCGAACCCAGGTAGCTGGCCACGGTAGCCGAGCTGGGCAGCATGGCAATGTGGCGGTAGCCCACGCCCGCATTGGTGGTGGGGTCGATGTAGCGCTGGACCGTGTATGTGTCAGCAGGTCGCGTGCTTCCCATGTTGACCAAGGCGGTACCAGAAGCATCAGAAAGCAGTGTGATGCCGCTCGAAAAAACACCGCCAACATTGCCCGCCACATCGTATACCTCCCGGATGGCCACCGGCCGAGATATACTGAACGAAGACGTATTGCTTGCGCTCGTTGTTGTTAGGTTGCGCACCTGGCTGGGCAGCCCGCTCCCCGTAATCTGTGGTGTATTCGGGGTGAGGTTATTGTACACGTAGCTGGCCCCAGGCGAGAACGAGCGAGTTCCCGTTAGCTGCACGGCGCCGGAGCTGCCGCTGGCCGCAATGCCATTCAAGTCGCAAATCAGCAGCGTGGCCTGGTCGGCCAGCGTAAAGCTGCCGGGGCCCGTCAGGCTCTGGCAGTTGGTGTCCAAGCTGCCCGCTACGGAGAATGTGCCGTTCACCGTCACGGCTCCGCTGAGCTGAGCCACGCCCGTGCCCGTGATGGTGATGTTGTTGTAGGTGCCGGCCGCAATGGCTACAGGAGCGGCCGGGGTGCCGGTGCTAATGGTCAGGTTCTGCGGGGCGGGGGTGGGCTGACTCACCACCACCGAGCCGCTGGTGACCTGGCAGTTGTTGGCGTCTGTTACGGTCACCGAGTAGGTGCCGGCGGGCAGGCTCGTGGCCGTGGCCGTGGTCTGGCCGTTGCTCCACAGATAGGTGTAGCCGGGCGTGCCGCCGGCCGGGGTGGCCGTGGCCGTGCCGTCGGCGGCGCCGTTGGCGGTGGCGTCGGTCTTGCTCAGGCTCACGTTCAGGGCCGTGGCCGGCTGGCTGATGGTGGCCGACTGGGTGCGGGTGCAGCCGTTGGCGTCAGTGATGGTCACCGAGTAGGTGCCGGCCGCCAGGCTGGTGCGGTCCTCGCTGGCAATGCCGCCGCCCCAGTTGAAGGTGTAGGGGGCGGTGCCGCCGCCGGGCGTCAGGTTGATGGCGCCGGTGCTGCCGCCGAAGCAGGCCACGTTGGTCACGGCCACGGTGCTGGTCAGGGCCGCGGGCTCGGTGATGGTAGCCGAGGCCGAGGCCGTGCGGTTGGCCGCGTCGGTCACTACCACGTTATAGGTGCCGGCCGTCAGGCCCGTGGTGGTGGCCGTGGTAGCGCCGTTGCTCCACTGGTAGGTGTAGGGCGCGGTGCCGCCGGTGGCCGTCACGGTGGCCGCGCCGGTGGCGCCGCCGTTGCAGCTCACGTTGGTCTGGGCGCTGATGCCGGCCGAGAGCGTCGCCACGGGGGCAAAAGTAATGGTATAGGGCGTCGAGGCGCTGTTGTTGTTACCGGATGCGTCCTGGGCGGCGTTGGCGGGGATGCTCACCGTCACGGCCCCGGCCGCCGTGGGCGTCACCGAGAACGAGTAGCTGATGCCCGAGCCCGCAAAGCCCGAGGGGGTGCCGTTGCTCACGCTCACATCGGCGAGCACAAAGCCCGTCACGCTCTCCGAGAAAGTTACCGTTACTGGAATCGGCGAAGTGCTCGTGGGGCTGCTGGCCGGACTGGTAATAACGACCGTAGGGGCTTCGGCATCCACCAGTACGCCGGCCGTGCTACCCACGTTGGTAAGCGTGAGCACGGCATCGTTGGTGGCCACGTCGCGGATCGTACTACTGTTGAGGTTTAGAGCAGCACCCAGGGTTACGCCGTCAGCATCCTGTTCGCCGGCTTGTATGATGTAGCGAAATACGAGCGCACTGGTACCCGAACCCGATACGTAAGCGGCCTGCCGCGCCGTAGTCCCGATCGTGAGCGGTAGCGAAGGTGCGCTCCCACTCGTGCCAACGAATACGTTCTCACGGAAGGTCGCCGCAAAGTTCAGCTGCTGACCCGCGCCATAGGTACCATTGGCTGGAACGCTGACTGTCGTAGTAGTGGGGCGCACATTGTCGACAACATAACTTTCGCTGCCGCCGAAGGGCAACGTATACTCGTTGCCAGCCAAATCATACGCTCTGTTAGGCCCCGTCCCATTGCTGGCAAAGAGCTTAATGGTGCCTTCTCCGGCGTAGTCACCGGCCGTTACATCATACACACTGCCTGAAACCGGCACAACGTTAATAAAGAATCCACTCAGCGTAAGTCCGGTATAAGTAGTGGAGAACAGTCCTGACCGTACATTGGTCACGTCCTCGCTAAACGTTACGCGGAAAGTGTAACTGGTGGCGTTGGTCAGGCTCGTCAGGGGTACCTGGCGGCTGATGGAAACCACTGTCGGAGCCGTCTTATCAATGGTGATGACATCACCCGCGAAGGGTACGTTACTAACCCCGGGCGTCAGGCCGGTGGCGTTGGACAGTTGCAACTGCACCGTGCCGTCGCCTGTGCCCGTATTCACGCTCACCGTGTACGTGCTGCCCGAACCCGATAGGCTGCTCACGCTGGCCCCACTCACAGAGCCGGTGGTTAGCGCGGCAAAGTTGGCGGTAGTCAGCCCGCTCACGCTGGCCGAGAAGGTAACCGTGTAGCTTACGCTGGCCGTGTTGGTCAGGGCGTTGCCGGTACGGGTAATGGCCGTTACGGCCGCCGGGCTGGCACTCGTAAACGTCTGGCTGGCGCCGTAGCTGGTGCCGGCCGAGTTGATGGCGTAGGCCCGCACCGTGTACTGGGTGCCGGCCGTCAGGCCCGTGGCATTTACCGTGAAGCTGCCGGTGGTGCCGGCGCTGGTGAGCTTGGTATTACTGGTAGTAGGGGTGCCGGTGCCGGCTACGTACACTACGCCGCGCTCCGTTACGGTCGCGCCGCCGTCGGCCGTCACGTTACCGCCCAGCGTCGCGCCGGTAGTGGTGATGCTGGTTGGGGTAGCCGTCGTCACAGCGGGGGCCGTGGCCGACTGCTGGTTGCTGCCGATAGCGTTGATGCTGGCCGTGGAGCCGGCCACGACGTTGGAAACGTAGGTACCCGTCAGCGTGAAGCGTGAGATGCCCGTGCTGCCGGTGCCGGCCCCGTCGCCCACGTAAATCTGGCTGTTGACGGCATCTACCCACAGGGCCTGCGGATTGATGAACGTAGTAGCGGAGTTGCCCGAAGCCAGATCCGTGCGGCCCGAGCCGTCGAGGTTGGCCGAGCTGAGCCGGTCGTCGGCGGCCGTGCCGCTGCTCTGCACCCAGTACAGCTTGCTGCCGGCCTTCTGCACGCCGTTATAGCTGACCGCGGCTGAGCCCGCCACGAGGGTAGCCGAAAAACTGCCCGCCAGGGTAAAGCGGGAGAGGCCCGTGCTGCTGGCCCCGGCCCCGTCACCCACGTAGATGAAGCCGTTCTCGGCATCTACCCACAGGCTTTGGGGGTTCAGAAACGTGGTGGCCGAGTTGCCCGAGGCCAGCACGCTAAGGCCCGAGCCGTCGAGGTTGGCTGAGCACAATTGGTCGCTAGCGGCCGTGCCGCTGCTCTGCACCCAGTAGAGCTTGTTGCCGACTACCTGCAGAGCGTTGATGCTGATGCCGGTTGTGCCCGCCACAAGCTGGTCTACCAGGGCTCCGGTAGCCAGGTTGTAGCGCCGGATGCCGGTATTGCCCGCGTTGCCGCCGTCGCCCACGTACACCCGGTTGTTGGCCACGTCCACGGCCAGGGCCTGGGGGTTATCGAAGCTGCCGTTGCCGCTGGCCAGGTCCAAGCGGCCCGTACCATCGAGGTTGGCCGAGCTGAGCCGGTCATCGGCGGCCGTACCGCTGCTTTGGGTCCAATAGAGTTTAGTCTGGGCCGAACTGGGCAGATTGCCCATAAGCAGCAGCAGTCCGACAAATGAAGCCCCCCACCGCGGGGAGAGACTTCGCGCGGCAACCCGGCGAAAGGCGCTGCTCAAAAGGTAAGCGTAGTGCATAAAGTGAAAAAAAGAGGTTGAATTGACAAAATGCCGTGACAGCCTTCCTTTGTACCGAAGGATGATCAGACAGATCATCGAAACAGCAGGATGGCGCCGTTGCCGCCGTTTGTTGGCAGCCCGTTGCCGCAAACGCGAAGGCGCACCATCCGGGAAATGCCGCCGGATGGTGCGCTCGTGATGCGGTGACGTTAGGCCACCCGCGCGAAAGAGTCTTGGCGTCCTGGCTGCTTAGCTGCGCGACGGGAATAACCCTTCCGTGCAGATGATATAGTTCATAGCCAGGAAAGGGGGACGGTTTTCATGCGGCTGCGAACTACCGGAAGCGCTGACAGAAGTTGGATTCAGGGCGGTAGTGGCCGTTCCGGTAGCATAGCTGGTGACGGTAACGGAGTCGCCACTGCCCGTGGCGCCGGCGGGCTGCGCCAGCACGTTACCGGTCGGCACGTCGGTGGTGCCGGCGGCGGTACTGGCGTTGAGCCCGTGGCTGTGGGCCGGCATCTGGCCCAAGGTCAGCGTCACTGTTTCCGTGCCACCTAGCTCTCCCTGCGAATAAAAAGAGAGGCCTGCGCCCTGCCCGGCTCCTACCGGCACCCGGCTTTGCAGGTTGGGTAGCGCGAAAGTCGTCTGACCATCTCCACCGTAAACAGTGCCCAGAATGCTGAACAGGGCGGTGTTCTGGGTGATGGAAAGAAGCTGGCCATTGCAGAGGGCCCAGCCGCGCGGGGCAAAGTTGCCGGCGAAGAGTTTGATAATGCCGAGGTATTCGTCCATGGTCTAAAAAGAGTAAACTTGATGTGGTGAAACAGAAATTCCTTTATGCAGCAGGGGTAAGTGCCTGAAATGCCAGCTTGGTGTGTGTTGCACTCGCCTCACAAGACCATGCAAAGCACTCCCCTATAGCCGAGCCGTGCAAAAAAATGAGCACGAACGGCCCTTTTTTGAGGTCGAAGGTTTCGTAGGGACTGAATGCAGCTGCGCCCACGCTTCAGCAAAGGGGGTGATGCCGGAGCCAGCTACTGCCTACACGTCCCCATTTCCTCATCGAAGGCAGGAGCTTATTCAAAGCCCGGCCTCAGGCCTTGGGTGGTGCCATGAGTTCTCTCAGCACCTTGCTCGTAGCGGCATCGCGCAGGCGCAGGCCACCATCGTTGCTCAAGTCCAGGAATACCCCCTGGCTTAGTGTGGCATCAGGTCTGTTCAGCGTGGTCACGGTCTTCAGGCCGTAATAGGTGAAGAAAGTCACAATTTGCTTCGACCCGATAAGGCCAACGACCTCCCCATTGGCCCGGAAATCCAGGTACACGCGTATTTCCTTACTCTCCACGTCTTCTTTCAGCCGATTCACCCAGTCATCCGAGCACTTATCCCAATAATGCCTCGCTTCGTTGCTGCTCGCGTCATCATCGGCGTGCGTGACTGGTGGCACCATCCTCTGGTAGAAGGTGACCTCATGACTGCCGTTCTGGTCATGGTAGCGAATGAGCCTCAAGCCCAACTCACAGACATCAAAAACAGTGGTGTTGCCATGAATCGGGTGAGCAACTTCGCGCCAGTAACCTGCCCGTTCTGTTCTGCCGCGAAAGAAATCGAGCTTCACCCGATAGGCCCCGTCCGGCGATACCAGTTCCTGAAATTGCTTTTTCAGGCCGGAGTGCCAGTAGCTAGTCTTCTCGTCGCGGCTAAGGCGGAGTGCGTGGCGTGCGAAGGTATGCACCGTAAAGCCCTGTGGATTGAGCAGCCGGAGCTGGCCGTCATCACCCAGATGCAGGCTGCAGTTTGCCTGCCCGCTGGTGTGGGTGGCCGCCACGATGTGGCCTTTGCTGTCGATGAGTACGAAATTGCCATCGGCCTGCAGCTCGGCGTGTACTTGGTGGTTGCCGTCTTTGAAATGGTAGTAGTCGAACACGCAGCCCATGGGCTGGCCGTTGTCGAAGTACTGCAAAATGGGTTCACGCTGACCAGGTAGCGGCTCGAGCTGCAACCAGTAGCGGCCGTTGGCCGAGCGCAACGATTCCAGTTGCTCGTCGGGAGCCAGCACGTGGCAGAAAGCCCTGTGGGTAGTGCCGGTACTGGCTGCCCCGGGTTGTGCCGGTCGGTAGGTGCCCAGCGCCTGGTGAGTTGTCCAGCCTATGCGCTTGCTGAAGTGGTGGGGATCGTTCGCAAAATCATGGTACCCCACTAGGCTCGTGGTGCTCCGAACCAGTTCAGACCGGCCGGAAGGTAACAGGTGCTCGAAGGCTATTTCAAGGCCTGCCTCGTCGGGCGTGAGCAGGGGCAGCACGTGGTGCAGGCTTGCATTGGGTTGCTCTGCCGACATCGGCAGGGACAAAGACCCACTGGGCATCAGTACGCGCAACGAGTACTGCGCAGGGCCGGTGGGGCTACCTGACCGGTCTATAGGCGTGTAGGATTCAAATTCGAGCATGTTTTCGCGCCGGGGCAGGCTAAGCCGGATGCGGTGGTTATCCAACTGCCTTACGTCCAGCCGGGTCTGGCCGAGCAACAACTGCTCAACGGAATTGGCAAAGACCGCATCGGCCAGGGGCGGGGCCTGCGCCGCCAGCCTGTCCTCGAAGCTTGGCCTGAAAAACACCAGTTCATCGCGCAGCCCCAACGCTAGATTGACCGGCAGCCGGTCAGGCACTTCGCT
Source organism: Hymenobacter yonginensis (assembly GCF_027625995.1). Taxonomy (NCBI): domain Bacteria; kingdom Pseudomonadati; phylum Bacteroidota; class Cytophagia; order Cytophagales; family Hymenobacteraceae; genus Hymenobacter; species Hymenobacter yonginensis. Next base: position 211,566 of record NZ_CP115397.1, on the reverse strand, counting down.
GCTGCGGTAAAACGTGAGCAGTTCAAAATCCGGAGCTCCTTGGCTAGTAGCAACCCGGGGCGAAACACACGGCATCAGGTAGTAACGGGCAGGAGAGTTCTGTGCCACCGCTGCCAGCTTCAGCCAGGTGGCCCGTTCGCCTTTCGGGCCGGCGGCGGGTATCCACTGCTGCCCGGCCGCGGTGGGTGCGAGCAGCCCGAAACCCTTCGTCATGTTGAACTTGGCGGGTTCGTGGAGGTAGTCAAGCAGGTTGTGGTACAGGGTATGGTTGCGGGGCCCGAGCACCAGGCGGTCCAGTAGCAGCACGCCGGCAAAATGCGCTGCCCGCTCATCGGCCTCGCCCAGGTGCAGGTCGCGCAGCTTGTTCAGCAGTAGCTGTTTGTCAGGCGAAGCTAAAAATACGACCGTTGCCGACAGCGTATCCTGTAGCTTCTTGCGCACCACGTTGTAGCGCAGCACCAGCAGGCGCAGACGGTTAGCCAGGGCCAGGATGTCCTGACAGGTAAGGTGAAACGGCTGATAAAACGGGTCAGGGCGCTGGTAAAACGTAATGAGCAACTCCACGATGGTGGGCAAGGCGCCGGCTGGCGTCGTTTTTCCCAATTGGGCCCGGCTCAGATCATAGTCACGGTGATAGAACTGTTTCACCAGGGCCCCAAGCTGTGCCCCAAACGCCTGGTGCCACTCCAGCAGCTTGTGTTCCAGTACCACATGGTTCTTCTGCTCAAACAAAGCACTGTATTCCCCTTCGATGCTATCGAGCACGGCATCAGCAGCCCCAATGTTGTTCTTGAAGCTTTGCAGCTCCAGTTGCAGGCTGGTACTGCCCACTACGAAGTCACTCAACTTGCTCAGGCGAGCGTCTACCTTGGCAAAGCCGGCCTGCACCTCAGTCTGCAGCTTAGCTAGTTGCGCTTCAATTCTTGCGAAGCCGGCATCAATCTTATTATTAAGGGCCGTGAATCCGGCTTGCAACGGGTCGGGTTGCGGAAAGAAGTGGTTCTGCGCCAGGCCAGCCGCCATCGGACCCAGCGGCCCCAGGAAGTAGCTTACTAGCGCCGTCCCGGCTGCAATAGCGACGCCGGCCAGTACTTTTTCGCCCAGTTTTTGGTCTACCGGCTTGCCCTTGTACCAGTTCACGGCCGCTTCGGCCAGGGTTACCCCCGCGCTGGCCCACAGGGCTTTGCCCGTTTCCTTGAGCACGAAGCCAGTGTCGGCCCGGTTCTCTTTTACAAAGTCCAGGGCCGACTGCTTCCACGACTGCAAGGTGGAGAGTTCCTTCTTTTTCTGATCTAGCAGATAGGCATAGGCCGCCTGTTGCTGGCTGAGCTCCTGGTATTTTTTTTCGTACCCAGCCCGGGCAGTTTTATCGGACGACGTTGTGATGTTGGCTGCCTCCTTGCGCAGCTGGTCCGATACGACCTGCAATTGCTTCTGGTAGGCGGTGTACTCGTCCGCCGTCGTATTGCCCGGCTTGAATGGCGCGTCGGCCCGCACCACCAGCCGCAGGAAGGGCGTGAGATCCAACAGACCCAGGTCAGAATTCTGCAGCAGCTGCTCGTTGAGCGCCCGCTCGTTAAACGCGGGATCTTCCAGCAGCCATACTTCTTCCAGACGGTTCAGGTATTGTACTTTGCGCCAGGCATAGTAGCGCAACCAGATGCGCGCATCCTGCCGCTTATCCAAGGCGGGCAAAATGTCCTGCAGGGCAAGTTTGAGCCCTGGCGGTAGGGCCGGCTGCTCGTGCAGAACGCGCAGCACGTTGCATTTCTGCCAGAATAATTCGGCGGCCTGCGTATCGGCGGCCACGGCCACGGCCTGTTGCTTAAGCAACGTATTTAGGCCCTCAGTGGCCACGATGCCGGACTTCACGCCGTCTACATCCTGCAGGTAGCTATTGGAGAACAGCAGGTGACGCTGCGCCTCGTCGTCGGCGGCCACGAAGGCGGCGTGGGCTGGGGTTCCTGACAGGTGGCCCAGAATGGATTCATCCAGGGCCAGTAGTTGCAAGTGGGCAACCAAGGTGTGGCTATTGGCCTCCGACTGCTGTCGGCCGGTATCGTAGCGCAGCGCCGCCAGCATGATGTTGCGTAGCGTTACCCACAAGTCGCGGGAGCTGGCATTCGGCCAATAAGGATCGAAGGAGGTGCGAAGCGGGAGAGTCCCCGGGGTGGGGGCCGCCGTTTCACTAGTAGATGTGGGGCGCATACCGGATGGGAGGTTAAGGTTGTAGAAATGGTAAAAGCGGTACTCAATGCCTACTTCTGGCGCGGACCCAGGCATTGAGTACCGCAAATAAGCGCGGCCGTATCAAGGCTGCCGATATTTGAGCACGAAGCCGGGATTTTTGAGGTCGAAGCCCTGCGACCGGCTTTCCAGCCGGAATATTTGAGGCTGAAGCCTGCTTTTTTGAGGTCGAAGCCGGCGACGACCGGAAAGGGCGAGCCGTACTTTTGCTCCCGTGTCTACTCCCCTCACTTCTTCTGGCCGGCGATGGTGGATATGCCGCAGCACGGGGCTGCTCAGCCTGCTGCTGACAGTGGCGTGTCAACCGGCTACCCGGCCCGCCGGCTCCCCTACGCTGGCCCCGCGCTTTTTTGCCCTATTGCGCGCCGGTGACTCGGTGTATGCCCAAAAACAGGGCTACCAGAGCTTTGCCCAGGCCCAGCGCTACTACGACAGTGCCCAGACGCTGGCGCGCCGCTCCCAGGACACGCTGCTGCTGGCGGAGGCCGCCTTTGCCCAGGGCCGCATCTACGACGCCTGGAACCGGCAGCCTCACAAAACCGTGGCGTACTTTGAGCAGGCGGCTGCCCTGTTTGCCCGCCTGCCCGCTCAGTGGCGCCGCTACTACTATGCCCGCTTCCTGGTGGCCCACGCCTACGACAAAGTGCCCGACAGCCTGCACGCCGTGCAGACCCTGCGCCATCTACGCACCGAACTGCTCCGGGAGCCGGCGGCCCGCTTGCGCCAGGTGCCCAGTACCGTCGAGATGGCCCTCACGGCCACCGAGGTGCGCAACTACCCACTGGCCGACAGCCTGCTGCGCCAGCTCACGCGCCGGGACTGGGTGCGCAACGACCCGGAAACCTACGATTACCTCGACCACTACTACCTGGTGCAGGCCCGCCTGGACGTGCTGCACCGCCGCCGCCCCGCCTCCCCGTATCTGGACTCACTGCGCCGCGTCTACCGCGCGGGCCGCAACCCCTTTGATCGGGAGTATTACGGCCAGAACCTGGCCACGCTCTACGCGCAGGCGGGCCGCTACCCCGAGGCTTACGCCTATATGGCCCGCACGAAACGGCTGAGCGACAGCCTGACGGCCGGACCGGGTGCGGCCGAGATGCGCCAGGCCCTGCTGCGCGCCGAAGACCGGGCCGGCCGGGAGCGCCACGCCGCGGACCTTATCCGCAGCCGTACGCTGCTGGGCCTGAGCCTGGCCCTGGTTATTATCTCGCTACTGAGCTTTTACCTCTCACGCCAGCGCCGCCTGGCCAGCGAACGGGCCGTGGCCCTGGCGCAGGCCAACCAGGCCCTGGACGAGAAAGTGGCCCAGGTGGAGCTGCTCAACAAGGAAATCCAGCACCGGGTGAAAAACAACCTGCACATGGTGTTCAGCCTGCTGCAGATGCAGGAGCGCCGCACGGACAATGAAGAAGTGCTCGAGCAGCTGCAGGCCGCCCGCCTGCGGGTGGAAAGCATCGCGGCCCTGCACAACCAGTTGCTGGCCGGCCGGCCCGACAGACCGCTGGACCTGAGTGCGTTTCTGAAAGAGCTGATTTCGGCCGTGGTCAACTGCTTAGCCAACGAGCAGCACGTGGTCACGCACCTGCTCACCGACGACGTACGCCTGCCCGCTAACGGCTACGTGGCCCTCTCGCTGATTCTCAACGAGTGGGTAACCAACTCCATCAAGTACGCCCGGCCGGTGGGCGAGCGGCTCGAACTCACGGTACGCGTGCGCAACCAGCCCGACCAGGTCCGCATCGAGTACGCTGATAATGGCCAGCCGCCCACGCCGACCAACGCCCCGGAGCCGGGCCTGGGCAGCCAGATTATCGGTTTGCTGAGCCGCCAGCTGGGGGCCACGCTCCGTACCTTGCCGACGCATCCCTATCACTACGAGCTACTCATCCCGCATGGAACCGAAAATTAACCTATTGGTGGTAGAAGACGAAGCGCTGATTGCCGAAAACCTGCGTCTGAGCCTGGAGGATCTGGGCTACCACGTGTCCACCATCTGCTACACGTTTGCCGAGGCTGAGCGGGCACTAACCGCGCCCACGCTGCCGGCCGACCTGGTGCTGCTCGACATCAACCTGAGCAGCGCCGACCCGGCCCGCAGCGGCCTGGCCCTGGGCCAGCTGCTGCAGGAGCGGCAGGGTCCGCCCTTCCTGTTTTTGACGGCCTACTCCGACCTGGATACCATTCGGGAGGCCACCCGCCTGCGGCCCAGCGGCTACCTGATCAAGCCGGTCAACAACGCCACCCTGTTTGCCGCTATCCAGACCGCCTTGGAAAACCACCAGCGCCACCAGCAGGCCCTGCCGCCCGGCCCGGCCGAGGTGACGGCCAAGGAAACTGCCACCGGCGGGCCGCCCGATTTCTTCTTCGTCAAACTGGGCGACCGGACCCACCGCTTATTGTGGGCCGAGGTGTCGGCCCTGGAAGCGGGAAAGAACTATGTAACCCTGCGCACGGCGGCCTACAAATCCGGCTATCCGATCCGGGGCTCACTCACTTACGTGCTGGAGCAGCTAGTGCCCGCAGCTCTGCGCCCACAGTTTTTACGCGTCAGCCGTAGCATGTGCCTCAACGTGGCTTACTTAACCGGCTTCGATCAGGAGTACCTCTATTGCGGCGACCATCGCTACGAGAATACGCCCACCGGCCAGGCGCTGGTGCAGGCTGCCTTGCGCCAGCGGTAGCCCTAAGTGGGGAGTGCCTATCACCAGCGGGCTTTCATGTCCTGTACTGGGCCGGGTGGCAATGTGGCCGAAGCGGCAAAGACCACTGCATGGCCAATGCAAGGATAGGCGCTCTACCGCGTCAAGGTAGTTCAAGTGGAACGGCAGTTATGGATGCTTCCTCCAGGCAGGAAGGGTAGATGGCCGTTTAACCTTTGTACCAAACTTTTAACCAAGGCCATACAAGTGTCGCCTTGAGCTACCCGGCGGTATTGGCCTCCCCGGCGGTATTGGCGCTGAGTCCGGCGCAGGGCCGGGGCGGCACGCTGGTCACGATTGCCGATCGCCGCCTGGCCTTGCTGCCGGCCGCTCCCGCCATCTACTTCAACGGGGTACTGGCCCCACTGGTCAGCGCTATCCCCGCAGGTCTCGTGGTGCGGGTGCCGGGCGGGGCTACCACGGGCCGGGTGAAAGTGGTAACTGCGGACGGCGCCGGGTAGAGCGCGACAAACTTTGTGGTTTACCAGCCGCCCACGCTGACGGCCCTGACTCCGGCCGAAACCCGGCCGGGCGCTGTGGTACAGCTCACCAGTACCCACTTCTCGCCGGTGGCGGCCCTGGATAGCGTGTGGTTTAACGGCGTGGCCGCGCGCGTGCTGCAAGCAACTGCCACGAGTCTGCAGGTGGACGTGCCCGTCGGGGCTGGCACGGGCCGCGTCCACCTGAGCACGCTGGGCGGTATGGTGGAAAGAACCCAGTCATTCCGGATCTGGTATCCGCCGCTGATCACGGGCTTCAGCCCGGCCAAGGCTGCGGCCAACGCCGTGGTGACGGTAACAGGCAGCGCGCTGGCCGAAGACGGCAGTCGCAACAGTGTATTTTTCGGTGCCGCCCGGGCCACCGTGCTGCAGGCCAGCAGCGGCCGCGTGCAGGTGCGCGTGCCCCGCGACGCCGAATCCGGGCCGGTTCGACTGGAAACGCCCGGAGGAGCAGCCAGCGCGGCCGGCTTCATCTTCCTGCCCGCTCCGGTTATTACGGCTTACCAGCCAACCCAGGGCAGTGTGGGTACTCCCGTAACCCTGACAGGCCGGCACTTTCAGGTCGACGGGCAGACGGATACCATCTGGCTGGCCGGAGTTCCCGCCCGTCTGGTAAGTGCCTCGCCCACGGAGCTGCGCGTGCTGGTACCGCGGGGCACCCGTACCGGCGCGTAGCCGTTTGGGCCGGTAGTGCCTGCAGTTCGGCCGAGTTCGAACTGCAGGCACTACCGGCCCAAACGGCTACCAGCGTTTTTCCCAACCCCACCCGCGGCCCGGTAACCGTCCGGTGGACCCAGGCCGATTTCAGCGTGCACGCAGTGGAGCTGATCAATGCGGTGGGACGCCGGGTGCTGCAGCGCTCCGCAAGCTTGGCTGAAGCGGATGAGCTGCAGCTGGAGCTGGAGCTAAGCGGCGTGCGAGCCGGCTTTTACATGATCATTCTGCATACAAGCCAGGGAAAGGTATTTAAACGCCTCTCGGTTCTTTAAATCAGATGCCTGCCGCTAAGCATACCAAAGAAGCAATGGGCAGGCGAGCCTGATGCCCGCTGGTGCTGTACTCGGCTGTGCGGTCGTCCGGCAGACCCGTGCCGGCCGCACGGCCGAGCGGTGCAGCTGCTGCTGGTCCTGCTCAAAGCCGCCTGACAATAATTTCTACCCTCACCCCTGCGCCACCCTTGTAGGAAATCCAGGTAGAGCCTACTCGCTACGCATCGGGGGTGCGCGCCTTCACCTGTCCGCTTTGGATGCGGGCCATGACGCTTTCAACGGACTGGTTATATTCGGCCTCCGAAGCAAAAATGGCGTGTTGAAAAGGTTTGGGCGAACCAGCGGGCAAGCCCGGGCCGGCGGGCAGCTTCTTCAGACGCTTTTTGGGTGACTTTGCCATTGTCTGTTTTTCGGTGATGTTGACGGTGACCATCCCATAACGGCTGACGCCGCAGGTAAGATTCCCTTACCAGAACGCCACCCACCCCCGCTGGTAAGTGAACTGCTTTTCACTGCTGAACTGCTTTTCACTGCCCTGCTTCGTGGGAAGGTCTACACCTGCGCCTGCAGCCGGCCGAAACCTTCCAGCAGCCCAAATCGGCGGCAGGGGTACGCCGCTTGAACAATACAAGCAATGAATATAGAAGCACTGGGTTTGCAGGTGATGTCAGGTCGGCGCGGGCCATCGGACGCTGGCCTGACACTGCGCGTCCCGCAGGCAACGGCGCACCTGACGCTGGCAGCGCCAAACCAGGAAATAATCAAATCATAACACCCGATCGGCTGACGCTCAGGCCCCGCGGTCCTATCTTGATCATAGCAACCAGGCCTGCGCTATGTATCCCATTCCTACGCTTCCCGCTTACCGTGCCTCCGCAGATACGGCCCGTCGGCTGTACAGCATTAGCCTGGCGCTGCAGCTCAGCGGCGCGCCCGTCCCGGACGCGGCCCGCCTGATTCTGCTGGCCCGTTACGTGACGGGCAAAACCACCCTGCAGGCCATCCTGCCAGTGCTGGAGGCCCCGCTCGCTTCCTGAGGCCTGCAGCTTTGGTGACAGGCAATGCCCCTGCGGACGAGGCCGTTAGCGGATCCGGGAGGGGGGGCTCAAGCAGGCGTGCAGTCTCTCCCGCCAGCATCATGGTCAGGGCCAGCATAGGGCGAAACATGCAGTACATACAGTACATGGCCGGTGCCGGGGTATTCTTACTCTGGTGGCGGCAGCTGTGCCGAAACGTTACCAAATCCTGTTGCAAGGCATCGGGCTGGAAGCACTTAGTGAAGACGGGGTTCCCAGCGCTTGAGGCAGCTCTTGAAACTGAATTGCCAGCAACGCAAACCCCACTCACGCGCCTCTATTCGGGGCAGCCCGGGGGCTTCGTTTCCAGCAGGGCCGGTACCGATACTATTTCCAAGTCGGTGAATGCCCGCAGATACGCTTCGATGAAGGGCTTGTGCGCGGCTCCTACGATGAGCAGCACCCGGCCCCCGGCAATCGGGGCCATCGCCTCCCGCACCGCCACGGCCATGCGCAGGTTCTGCGCTTCCCACGCGGCCACCCGCTGCCGCCCTACCCGCCCCATGGTAGCGCTGCGGAGCATGGAGAACCACTGCGCATCTGCGTCCAGCTCAGCGAAGCGGGGCGAATTTTTCCACTTCAGCATGGGCATAACCTCAGCAGCGCTGGTCATTTTCATGGCTTCTTCGGGCACTGCCCGGAACTCGGGCGTGTCGTGGTTGAACAGCTCCACCTGGCCTGGCGTTGCCGCGACGGCTGCCTGCATCGCCGCAAAGTCCGGCTGCACGACGTCACTCAGGTGGTCGCCGGCGCCGTACACCCGCTCCAGGCCGAGGTCTGCCGCCAGCCGCGCCGCCATCGAGGACATTTCATTGCGCATATTCGCCCAACGAGTGATTTGTTTGGCCAGGGTGGGGGAGATGCCATCGGCCCCGATGCGCTCGGCCACCGGCAGCCGCATCCATTGGACTGCCGCCGACAACGGCTCGGCCGCCGCGACAAACAAGCCCGCCAGGCGGCGCCGTTCAGGGGGCGTTAAGTTTCCTTTCTGGCACAACACGTTGGCCTGCACCAGGGCCTGAGCTGCCGTCAGGTGAAGGTCCGCCTGGGCCGCCTGAGCCATCTGCAGGGTTGGGCCCGCATACTTGCCCGCGTCGCCATGGTAGGCGGCATATGCCTCCAGGCCCATCACCTGCTCGCCCGACAAAGCCTCGGTCAACACGATATCCGGCTTGTAGGCACGCAGGCGGCAGAGCACGGGTTCGAGCCAGGCAACCTGAAAGGTAGCCGGCGCGGAATCAAGGTGCGTGAGCCCGAAGATCATTACCTGCGTTGGCGCCAGCGCTAATCGTTGCCTGGCGCCAGCCGGATCGAATACAGTTCGTTCAGTACCGGCGGGTAGGGGGCGGGCAGCCGTGGCCCCCGTTTCTGGGGCCTTGCAGGCCGAAACCGTCAAAAGTAGCCCCACGAGCAATCTGCCCATGGTAGTATGCCCGCCGGATGCGTAGCGGCCTGGGTTGCCGGCTGCCGGCAGGAGGGAGGGGATAACAGATGGCATGTTGGGATAGGGTATAAGCGGCTACCTTAAAGCAGATAATTCGGCGTAAAGCTAGCTGATATGCTACCGGTTCTGCGGCCTGCCTGCCTGGGTTTTCGCTGTGAACTCCTCCCTGATCCAGCGGATGGCGCGCGGCACGGTTTCAGCCGGCCGGAGGGGCTCGTCGGGGGCAATGGCGTGGCCGTACCGAACCAGGCGGCGGTCGGCGAACACAGCGGTTGTCAGCAGCAGAACGGATCCATCGGACAGAGAAAAGCGGCTTCTGCCGGTAGAAACGCCGCACGTACTTGCCCCGAAGCTTCTGGTATGTTTGCGGCCCTTGAAGGCCACGGTCATGGCCTCGCCCGAGCTGGCCGTCAGGCTGTCGGTGAGCACGGCCACTACCGGGTTGGTGGTTTTCAGGGTATAGTAGCTGGCGGTCTGCGCCTCGATGTCGCCGTTTGCCAAGGCCTTGCCCTTTTCGTAGCGCCACGCGGTTCGGGTGTTGCTGGCGTCAATGCTGTAGCCGAGCGTATCTTCTCCCAGAAGGGGCCCCGCGGCCACGAGCATCGGCCACATATTTCCGCCCATATTCCCCCGCAAATCCACAATCCAGCCTTTGAGCCCAGGCGTGTCCCGCTCCCGCAGGTGCCCCTGCAGCTGGGTGATGTACGCGGCCAGCTGCGGCGGGCTGCCGACAACCCAGGGAATTCTGAGGTAGCCGATGTCTTCCGGCACCGACTCGTCAGGAAAGAGCGGGGGCTGCCAGGCAGCCAGGGGGGCGGCGCCTTCGGTCGGGCGGGCGCAGTAAAACTGCGTGTGCTTATCGCCCAGGGCCTGGATGGCAGCTGTAACCGCCGGCCAGGCCTGCTCAGGGGTGTTGGCGCCCGCTGCTTTCGTGAGCAGCTGCTGCCTGAAAGCCACCCAATCCACGGCCGCCCGGTTAAGGAAATTGGCTTGCAGTACTTGGGCTACCTCCTCCAGGTAGCTGCGCACTGCCGGATAGGGGGGTAGGTGTTCCGCCCCGTCAGCCCTGCAGCAGGCACCGACGAAAAGCAAAATGCCGAAGTAGCGTAACCGTTTCATTCGATCAAGTTATATCAAGCCCGGCGGACAGCCCATTATCCAGTCCCCCGCCGCTTGGTAAACCACCGGCCCGCTTGCGCCCTCTCATACTCTATGCGGTGAACGCCCGTTGTGGTAGTTAAGTATGGGCCTGGGATACTGGAACTGCTTTCCTAGCTAAGGAAAGCATAAGCTGTAATTCCAAAAAGGGGAGCTGAAAAGTATATAAATTAGTACAAGTATCGTCGGGCATTACAGCGTCCGGTGGAAGAATAGCGAATGGTAAAAAAAAGTATAAATCCTGAACAATTTATACTTTTATGTGCTATAAATCAGCTAGTTACCACTTCATTTGTGCCGTACCCATAATCGTATATTACCGAAATTGTAACGCCTCAGACTGCGTTATTTACCCTCATTCGTTCTGGAAGGCTCATTGCATAAAAGGGATGTACTGAAGCTCGCGGGCCTCAAGGCGCTGCAGGCTGCTATCACCAACTTCTAGAAGGTGCTGGACTGTATCAACTCGTATTGGTTGGGCAGGCGAGAGTCTGCGTACCGGGGCCTTCGAAAAGAGTTGGCAAACGCCACGGGCCGCCGCTATCTTGCAGCTTCATTGAATCGGGCACTGCGCATGAAACGGTTGGGGTATCTGCTGGTGCTGGGCTTGGGGCTGCTCGGCTGGCCCCGGAATGGACAGGCCCAAACCCTCCCCTTGCCGCTGCCGCGCCTGCGGGTAGTGCGCGACAGCCTCACGGACCTGCTGGCCCGTGAGCCGCGGCCCGATACGCTGCGCGTGCAGCGCCTCAACACCCTGGGCTTCGCTCTGCGCATCAACGACCCGCCCCGGACGCGGGCCCTGGCCCGGCAGGCCCTAGCTTTGGCCGAGCGGCTGCGCTACCCTTCCGGAATGATGGAAGCCCATTTCACCCTCGGCTACGACTACCGGGTTCGCAGCCACTATGATTCGGCCTTATTCCACAGCCGGCAGGCGCTGGCCTGGGCCACCCGCACCCGCAACCCGCTCACCCAGTCGCGGGCCTACTACAACCTGTGCCGAATCTACACCGAGCAGGGCGATTACGCCGCTGCCCTCGGCCCCAGCCTCGACGGGCTGGCGCTGGCCCGCGCCCTGCACCGGCCCCAGGTGGAGGCGCTGCAGCTGGTGCAGGCCGGCCGCGTGGAGCTGGGGCTGGGCGAGCTGACGCTGGCCCGGCAGTACGTGGAAGAAGCGCGCGACCTGCTGCCCACCGTCCGGGACTCGGTCTGCACGGCCGTGGTGTACCAGGGGCTGGGCGACATTGACCGCCGGCAGGGGCGGTGGCAGGCCGCCCACCGGGCCTACACCCGCACGCTGCGCGCCTACCGCACCATCTACACCGAGCGGGGCCTGCTGCCCGTTGAGCTGCTGCTGGCTGAGATGCGCGCGCGGCTGACCGACGAGGCGGCCGTGCGCCCCACGGCCTGGCAGCTGCTGGCCCGGGCCCGCCGCCTCCAGATGCCCGAGCAGACCGCCGGCGCGGCCCTGCTGCTGGCCCGCTCCTGGCAAACTACCCGCCCCGACAGCGCCCGCACCTACGCCGCGCTGAGCCTAACCGCCGCCGCCGGCCACCGCCTGCTTCCGCTGGCCCACGACGCGGCCCAGCTGCTGGCCCGCGCCAGCGGTCAGCTGGGCGACTTCCGCCGGGCCTATGACTATCAGGCCCAGGCCGCGGCCTTCGCTGATACGCTCAGCGGCGAGGATACCCGCCGCCGGCTTTCAGCGGCCCAGGCCCGGGCCCTGCGCTCACGCACTCAGCTGCAGCTGGATGTGCTGCGGCAGCAGCAGGAGCTGGAGCGCCTGCGCCACCAGCAGCAGGTGGCCGGGCTGCTGGCCCTGCTGGCGCTGACGGCTCTGGTAGTGGTGGGGCTGGTGTGGTCGTTTCGGCGGCGGCAGGCCCGGCGGGAGGCCGCCCTGCGTACCCGGTTGGCGGCCGACCTGCACGACGACGTGGGCAATCTGCTCACCCAGGTAAGCATGCAGGCCGATCTGCTGCAGGAAATCAGCCCGGCCACGGACGCTCCGGCCCAGGCCCGGCTGCGCCGCCTGAGCGAAACCAGCCGCCGGGCCCGGCGCGAGATGACCGATGTGGTGTGGGGCCTGCAGACCCCGCTGCTCACGCTGCCCGCCCTGCTCACCCGCCTGCGCGACCACGCCTACGAGGTGCTGCCCGCCGCCGAGCTGACCGTGGATTTCGACGTAACCGACGCCGGACCGGAGCAGGCCCTGCCGCCGCTGCTGGGGCAGCACCTGTACCTAATTTACAAAGAGGCATTGCACAATGTGGTCAAGCACGCCCGCCACGCCACCCACGTGCAGGTGCGCGTGGCCCGGCACGAGGGCCAGCTGCGCCTGCGCGTGCAGGACAACGGGCAGCCAGCCCCCGCCACGGCGGCCGGTGAGCCGGCTCCGGCCCGCTCCGGAGGCGGCAACGGCCTGCGCAATATGCACCGGCGCGCCGAGACGCTGGGCGGTTCTCTATACGCAGCGCCCGGCCCGGCCGGGTTTCAGGTGGAAGCCCGCCTACCCGCATCCTAAACCAACGCCCCCCCGCCCTGGCATCTTTATGTCAGGTGGCTGCGGCCGGCGGGCGCGTACCTTTACGGCCATGCCGGAGCCGCCCTACGCCCTTGCCCTGATTGAAGACCAGGCCCCCATCCGGGAGATGCTGCAGGAATACCTGTGCGCCCAGCCCGAGTTCGAGTGCGAGCTGGTGGCCGAATCAGTGGAGGCGTTTCTGGCCGCGTTGCCCACCGCCGCGCGCCCGCCCCAGCTGATTCTCTCCGACATCGGCCTGCCGGGCCTCTCCGGCATTGAGGGCATCCCGCTGCTGCAGGCCCGCCTGCCCCAGGCCCAGGTGGTGATGCTGAGCGTGTACGCCGAGGCCGAGCGCGTGTACCAGGCCCTGTGCGCGGGAGCCGTGGGTTATTTGCTCAAGGACACGCCCCTGCGCGAGCTCAAGGAGCACCTGCTGCAGGTGATGGCCGGCGGCTCGCCCATGAGCCCCGGCGTGGCCCGGCACGTGGTGCAGGCCTTCCAGCGCATGAGCCAGCAGCCCGCCCCGGCTGCCGGACCGGGGGGCGAGCCGCTTACGGCCCGCGAGCTGGACATTGTGCGCGGCATCGAGGACGGGCTCAGCTACAAGCTCATTGCCAGCCGCCACAACATCAGCCTCGACACGGTGCGCAACCACATCCGCAGCGTGTACCGCAAGCTGCACATCAACTCCAAGGGCGAGCTGCTGGCCCGCGCCCTGCAGCGCCACCGGGGCTAGCCACCGGCCCCGGCGGGCCTCGCATCTGGCATCTTTATGTCATGGCGCGGCATGTCGTTACAGGCGAGCTTTGTAACTGGATTAGCCGAATCTACTATGCGCTATAGCAGCTTGATAGAAAGATGATTACCGTGTCCTATTGCTTGCTGTGTACTATGCCGGCTCCGGTGAACACTCCTGCCGCCGGAGCCGGCCCACAGCGCGCGTTACGCGCCAGCCAGCGGGGCTACTGGCTACGCTGACTCCACTTTCCTTTCGCTTCTGACTCCCGGCCACACTGATTAGTGAGGCCCTCATTTTTCGGGTAGGTGCCTTTTCGGGGGCGCCCGGCCTTCTCTGTCTTCTTGGGCCTGACCGTCCGCTTTTAGCTGCTTCTATGACGCACACCTACTATCCGGCCGCCCGCGCGGCCCGCCGCTGCCCCGGCTTGCGGGCACATTACCTGCTGCTGCTGCTGGCCCTGCTGCTGCCCTGGGCCGCGCGGGCGCAGGCACCCAGCGTTACGGTGTCGCCCGCCGGCCCGCTCACGCTGTGCGCCGGCACCAGCCAGACGCTGACGGCTACGGCCACCGTGCCGGGCTTCAACGTGGCCGGCACCGGCTTCAGCGGCGGCGGCGTGTTTACCGTGGCGGTGCAGGCGGACGGCAAGCTGCTGGTCGGGGGGGAATTCTCTGCCTACAACGGCAACGCCGCCGCCCCGGATCATCTGCTCCGCCTCAACGCCGACGGCTCGCTCGACAACTCGTTCAACCCCAGTGGCAACGGCTTCAACACCTACGTGCAGGCCGTGGCGGTGCAGGCCGACGGCAAGGTGCTAGTCGGGGGAGAATTCTCTGCCTACAACGGCAACGCCGCCGCCCCGGATCATCTGCTACGCCTCAACCCCGACGGCTCGCTCGACAGCTCCTTCAACCCCGGCGGCACCGGCTTCGGCCTCAACAACTCCGTGTATGCCGTGACGGTGCAGGCCGACGGCAAGCTGCTGGTCGGGGGGGGCTTTACGGCCTACAACGGCAACGCCGCCGCCTCGGATCAGCTGCTGCGCCTCAACCCCGACGGCTCACTCGACAGCTCCTTCAACCCCGGCGGCAGCGGCTTCGACTTCGACGGCGTAGTATCTACCGTGGCAGTGCAGGCCGACGGCAAGCTGCTGGTTGGGGGCTACTTCTTTGAGTACAATGGCAACGCCGCCGCCCCAGACAATCTGCTGCGCCTCAACGCCGACGGCTCGCTTGACAGCTCCTTCAACCCTGGCGGTGACGGCCTTACCAATGAGGACGTAAAAGCCTTAGCGGTGCAGGCCGACGGCAAGGTGGTGGTTGGGGGCTTCTTCTCATACTACAACAACACCGACACCCCAAACCATCTTCTACGCCTCAACCCCGACGGCTCGCTCGATGCAGCCTTCAATCCCGGTGGCAGCGGATTTGATAGTAGATTTTCCGCCAGCGTGCAGACCGTAGCGGTGCAGGCCGATGGCAAGATGCTGGTCGGGGGCTATTTCACGGCCTACAACGGTAACAACGCCGCTCCGGACTGGCTGCTGCGCCTCAATGCCAACGGCTCGCTCGACAGCTCCTTCAACCCTGGCGGCAGAGGCCTTAACAACGCTGTGTATGCCGTGGCGGTGCAGGCCGACGGCAAGTTACTGGTCGGGGGCTATTTCACGGCCTACAACGGCAACGCCGCCGCCCCGGATGGTCTGCTGCGCCTCAACGCCGACGGCAGCCTCAACGATGCGGCCACTGCGCCGGCCGGGCTGGCCTATACGTGGAGCAACGGGGCTACCGGGGCCAGCATCACCGTAAGCCAGCCGGGCGACTACCGGGCGGTGGCCACCACTACTTCCAATGGCACCGGTTACAGCAACCTAGTGCGCGTAAACGCCCCGCCCGCCGTTACGGTGCAGGTCAGCCCGGCCGGCCCGCTGGTGCTGGCCGGGGGCAGCAGTGCCACCCTCACGGCCACGGCTACCGTGCCGGGCTTCAACGTGGCCGGCACCGGCTTCAACGGCCCCGTGTATGCCGTGGTACAGGCCGACGGCAAGCTGCTAGTCGGGGGCGACTTCACGGCCTACAACGGCAACGGCGCCGCACCATACTGTCTGCTGCGCCTCCACGCCGACGGCTCGCTCGACAGCTCGTTCAATCCCGGCGGCCGTGGCTTCGATGGCCCCGTGCAGACCGTGTCGGTGCAGGCCGACGGCAAGCTGCTGGTCGGGGGTGACTTCACGGCCTACAACGGCAACGGCGCCGCCCCGGATAATCTACTGCGTCTCAACGCCAACGGCTCGCTCGACAGCTCGTTCAACCCCGGCGGCCGCGGCTTCGATAGCCCTGTGTATGCCGTGTCGGTGCAGGCCGACGGCAAGCTGCTGGTCGGGGGCGACTTCACGGCCTACAACGGCAACGCCGCTGTCCCATATGGGCTTCTGCGCCTCCACGCCGACGGCTCGCTCGACAGCTCGTTCAACTCCGGCGGCCGCGGCTTCAACAGCTCCGTGTATGCCTTGGCGGTGCAGGCCGACGGCAAGCTGCTGGTTGGGGGCGACTTCACGGCCTACAACGGCAACAGGGCCGCCCCGGACGGGTTGCTGCGCCTCCACGCTGACGGTTCGCTCGACAGCTCATTCAACCCCAACGGCAACGGCCTCAACAATACCGTGAGTGTCGTATCGGTGCAGGCCGACGGCAAGCTGCTGGTCGGGGGCGCCTTCACGGCCTACAACGGCAATGCCGCCGCCCCGGACGGGTTGCTGCGCCTCCACGCTGACGGTTCGCTCGACAGCTCGTTCAACCCCAACGGCAACGGCCTCAATAATACCGTGAGTGTCGTATCGGTGCAGGCCGACGGAAAGCTGCTGGTCGGGGGCTTATTCACGGCCTACAACGGCAATGCCGCCGCCCCGGACCGGCTGCTGCGTATCAACCCCGACGGCTCGCTTGACAGCTCGTTCAACTTCGGCGGCACCGGCTTCGGCGGCGGCCTCGGCGGCGGGGCCGTGCGTACCGTGGCGGTACAGGCCGACGGCAAGCTGCTGGTCGGGGGTGACTTCACGGCCTACAACGGCAATGCCGCCGCACCGGACCGACTGCTGCGCCTCCACGCCGACGGCTCGCTCAACGATGCGGCCACTGCGCTGGCGGGGGCCACATTCATCTTTACTCCCGGCAACACGGCCGGGGCCACCCGCACCGTGAGCACGGCTGGCACGTACGCGGCCATTGCCACCGACCCGGCCACCGGTTGCTCCTACCGCTCCAATGAGGTAGTGGTCACCGTCGAAGCGCCCATGCTCACGGCCGTGGCGCCCGCCATCGGCGGGCTGGGCCAGACGATTACGCTCACGGGCACCGCCCTGGAAAGTCCCACGGCCCTGACCATCAACGGGGCCAACGCGCTGGCCGGCATCGTGAGCAACACCGGCACCCGCCTGGTGGTGCGCGTGCCCGTAACGGCCGCGGCCAGCGGCGAGGTGAGCATCACCACGGACGGCGGCACGGCAACCGTCCCCTTCCGGGTGATGCCCGCGCCCGGCAACGCGCTGGCCTTCGATGGTGTGGATGATTACGTTAGTGGCACGAACGCGCAACTCCCGCAAGGCAACGCCCCCCGCACCCTGGAGGCGTGGGTGAAGCCTGCCAACACCTACTGCGGCCTATTCATTTACGGCACGAATGCCACCAACCAACGCGCCGGCCTGAGCCTGGTGGATAACCGGCTCTACTACGCGGGATTTAACAACGACTTGATCGGCGCTACCGTCCTGGAAACTGACCGCTGGTGCCACGTGGCTGCCACCTTCGACGGCACTACCCTGCGGCTGTACGTGAACGGCGTGCTCGACGCCACGCAGACCAACACCTACACCACCACCGGCACGAACTGGCGCATGGGCTCCACCAACTTGGTCGACTCTACACCGGACAATCAGTTCCGCGGGCGCCTGGACGAGGTGCGCGTGTGGAACGTGGCCCGCAGCGTCGCCGACGTGCAGGCCGACATGCGTGCCGTGCCAGCCTTGCCGCTGCCGGCGGGCGTAGTGGCCTACTACAACTTCGATCAGGGCGCTCCCGCCGGCCCTAACGCGGGCCTGACCACAATCTACGACCTGGTGAGTGCCCGGCCCGCCACGCTCACCGGCTTCGACCTGAGCAGCGGCAACACCACCAGCAACTACGTGGAAAGCTACGCCCTGGTAGTGCCCACCGCCACGGCCGCCACCAACCGCCAGCCCAACAGCTTCACGGCCACCTGGACGGCCCCGGCCGTGGGCACCGTCACCAGCTATGTGCTGGACGTGGCCACCGATGCCGCCTTTACGGCCCCCGTCACCGGCTCGCCCTTCACGGTAGCGGCCCCGGCTACCAGCTACACGGTAACCGGAGTACGGAACGGTGGGGCGTATTACTACCGGGTGCGGGCCCTGAACGCCCCGCTCGTCGATCAGGGTGCCTTCTCCAACACGGCCCTGGTGGCCACTCCGCTGCCGGTGGAACTGACGGCCTTCACGGCCACGGCCGGGGACCCGCAGACCGTGCGCCTGGCCTGGGCCACGGCCTCGGAGCGCAACAGCGCCCGGTTTGAGGTGGAGCGCAGCCTCGACGGCCGCACCTTCCAGCCCATTGGCACGGTACCGGCCGCCGGCACCAGCAGCTCCCGCCGCACCTACTCGCTGCCGGACCAGCAGCTGCCGGCCGGCGCCACCCCGCTCTACTACCGCCTGCGCCAGGTGGACCTGGACGGAACATTTGCCTACTCTTCCGTGCAGGTGGTCACGCGCGCCGGCCAGTCGCGCCCGACCCTGACCCTAACGCTGGCCCCTAACCCTACCCAGGGTTCGACTACGCTGCACGGCGCCGCGGCCAGCACCCCGGTGCAGGTGTACGACGCTGTCGGGCGACTGGTCCTGACGGCCCGCACCGCGGCCGATGGCTCGGCCCGCCTGGTGCTGCCGGCCGGGCTGCCCACGGGCGTGTACGTGGTGCGCTGCGGCGCGCAGGCCGCCCGCCTGGTGCTGGAGTAAGCCGGCTTCGTTATCTGAGCTGAAGAACGAACTTCCGGCAAAATTGACCTTGGGTAAAAGGTTAATGTTGCCGGAAGTTCGTTCTTTAGCTGAGGACTGCCTTTGTAAGCCCCAAAGGCCATCTACATCAGAATGGAGCGAGTCTATCAGGGCTGCGTCGAAGAAGTCAAACCTGCCGTGCAAATTGATGTACTGCCCACTAACGGGCGAACTCATGGCAGTGGTCGACACTACCGCCACCAGTTCGCCCGCCGGTATTTGGGGCAGATATGGTTTGCGAGTAGTTACTTCAACACCCTTTGGCTGAACAGTATCTTCGGCCTGCCCCAATCAATTATTTAGCCTCCAAACCGAATGGCGATAATCCTCCGTGGCAAGTCCCGCTGTCCGCTGTGCGGCCGCCTGCTCCTTGAGGGAGAATCCCTGACAGCGCTACCCGCCATAGCTGACACCGCCCACCCCTTGTACAACTTCTTCGACTCGGGCTTTCACCAAGGGTGCTTCGACGAGTGGGACTACCGGAAAGAGGCACTGGAAGAGGCCCGGCGAGACCGGCAGCGTTGGGAAACTTCACCGGAGTATCAGCAATCAGTGGCCCAATTCGGAAAGCCTGGGAGGCACACCAACTCGTAAGCATGGCCTAAAACGCTCCTTTCGCTAGAAGCACCGTTTGGGTGAACGTCTCACTACCTTTTATTTTGGTCGGCATTGTCATCTAATGAGCTCCCTTATGACCTGTCGAAATCTACTGGTATTTGTGGGAGCCAGCCTGTGCATGGCGGGGTGTACTGAGCACACCCCGCCCATTTCTTACCCCCCGGCCGTGGTGCAGGCGGGTGAAGCACAACGCTATCAAACGGCTCTGTGGAGCGTGTCCACCAGTTTCTTGGATAGCACCGTGTTTTGGCAGCCCCCTGGGGACTCGGTGTGGCGCACGCTCGAAGGTCTGGTAAGCCTCGAGCAGCGCTTGGTCGCGTTCGAACGCGGGGCCGGTTCGACGCGCTTCGAGTTTAAACTCGTCGAGCGGCCAGCGGTCTCGCGGTTGCGACTGTGGGGAAATTGCATGCGCTACGGCCCGCCCGGAAGAGGCTTCCAGCCCTTAGTGGCGGTGTGGGTCAATCAGCGTGACGAACTGATTGACTCCGTCTTAACCATCCACAACATGCGCTTTACGGGCGTCGGACGGAAGGTTACTAAGAAGGGCGATTGGGTGCCTATGAACCGCCGTGAAGCCCGGCTGCTGCAGTTTCATACCGATTCCCCCTTCAAACGGGCGTTCCTGCGGGCTCACCACGCCAAACTGCCCCTCAGCCTACGGCGGCTCTGCTACGAGAAAGGCATTCTAAAATGACGCTTCTAATTTTGAACGAAGCGCATTTAGGCCACGACCCTTTCGCTGAACGAAGTTTACGTTCTTGCTAGCCCTTATACAGTACATCGCCTTGGCCTTCAACACGCCGGAACCCCACCTCACGGACCTGACGCGGCACATACTAGTGTTGGCACAAGCGGCCGGTTACAGCCCCCGCGTCGATTGGCTGGAAATGGCTGGGGACGGATTGACTGCCTTCGTACAGAGCCGCTGCATCACCCGCGTGGTGTTTTTGAATTGTCCCTCCCGTCCGTCCCTGAAGATATCGTCCGAAGGTATTATTGAGGACGTGTTCAACAGTGCCTGGAATGGACACTCCTCTACGTTTGAGCAGTTCTTGGCCGACGTATCCGTCATCTGCGCTGAGCAGCCCTACTACGTCATCATGGGCGAAGAATGGTTTGTATACCAGTATGTCCGCTACCACGAGGGACCGTTGGCCAAGCTGGCAACCATACTGCACCTGAACCGCAGCTGGCGCTTCCAACTCTACAACTTCGAAACAGAATCCAACAGCGACGACAGTGAAACCACACTCATCTTTCGCGTCATTCCCGGCCCGGCGAACCCGGCTCAGTGGTAATAAGTGAACGTTGATTTGCCTCAACCACCATTAAAGTGAACGAGTTATGACGGCATGGTTGCTATTTTCTGGACGAGCCAGTACCCCACAGGTATGACGGTGAGTACAAAATACCCCACAAACACGAAAAAGTCGCGGTGGAGCACGTCGGTACGTTCGTGGGAAAGGTTAAAGAAATAGTCTCGGTGCTTCCCGCGGTGGTACACCAGGGCGTAGTTGATCATTCCGACCAGAAGCAACGAGGGCAGGGCCACTGCGCAGGCTTGCTGGTGGGGCGTAAGCAAGGCATTCCCAGGAAGCAGACCGCCGCCCGCCGGCTCGTCCGAGAAGGCCTCAGCGAGCAGATGGACCTCAAGCACGTTACACAACAGCAGCAATGGCGTTACCATGGCGGCGTTCCAGTGCCCGTCTTGCGGGTACCACTGCTCGTAAAACTTGGTGAGCTACAAGTTGATGAGCAGCAGCAACCGAAATAGCGAGTTAATCTGCATAGCGTGCCCCGGTGAAAGCGTACATGAGAAACGACAGAAGAAGGAGCGAAACTAGCACCACCAATGGGGTCAACACAAGGCGCTACCTGACCGCCGACTGTCCATTTGGGTTGCTCATCGCGTCTTGGAGTTGGGTGAGCAGTGTCGCGGTGGCCTGCTGGAAGCGCGTGCGCTCGGCCGTGAGACTTCGGGCTGCTTCTTCGTTCAGGGCTCTCATTTCAAAGAATTCGCTTTCGGCCGGCTCCGGCGTGGCAGCAGCCGGCCACGCAAAGGCAAAATCCGTTACCTGGTACAGGTAATGCCCCTCTCGCAAGTGCAGGCGCACGGTGTAGTGCAGCACTAGGCGGTTGGTCCGGGTGCGGGGAAGACCGTTGGCCGTACCTGCCAAAGAATAGGTGTAGATAAAAGGCAGGGTACCCGACATGGCGAGCACATCGGTGTCTTGCTCGTGCGTAATGACCGGCGGCGTGGTAGGGGAAGCGGCCCCCGTGGCCCACCCGCACGCGCGAGTCAGCAAGTCAGGTTGGCTGACGCCGGCGACCGGCACGACGGCCTGGTAGTGGATGCGGTGTGTAACCGGGTCAAGGGGCAAAGGCACGGGGGCTTGGCCCCGGGCAACGCTGGCGAGGCACACAAAGCAAAGCAGGAGTTTCATAGGCGAAGGCAATGGAGTAGCTAGGAAGGTAAATAGTTCCTCTTTTATAAAGCGGCTATGGCGCTGCAGAAGAGCCTGGCGCTGGCCGAAATTGCCCTGAGCGTGCCTAAGCAGTGGGCGGCCAACGCTGAGGCCGGCGCGAAGATCTCGGCCTCGGCCCCGCCGTTCACCGTGCCGCTGGGCGTGGCCTACACCGTGGGGGCCAACATCGCCTCGACGGTGGGCGCCGGCGTGGCGGCCGCTAAAATCATGGGCATTGGATTTCGAAAGGGCGGCGCCACCGGCACGGCCGCCGCAGCTGAGTCGCCGCTGGCGCTGTCGGGTTTTCAGATCGGAGCAGGCGGCAAGCTGCTCGATGCCGAAGGTTATGCGGTGGCCGGCGTGGTGTACGAGAATGAGTACGTGATTCCCGAGTGGATGCGGGCCGATCCGCAGGTGGTGCGCATCGAGGAGTTTTTGGAGCAGAAGCGGCTGCGCGGCTACCTCGACGGCGGGCCCACCTCGGCCGACGTGGCGCCGGCCAGCGTGGCCGCGACCACCGGCGCTGGCGCCGACCAGCTGCTGGTGCAGGTGCTCGGCCGGCTCGACTCGCGCCTGCAGGAAGTCGAGCAGTGGCAGCGGGAGCTGGGTGTGTACCTGGAGGTGCAGCCGCTGGGGCAAACGCTCGACGAGCGGGAGCAAACCCGGAAGGCCGCTGAAATCCGGTAAGCCAAGTGCTCAGGAATTGTACGATAAAGCCCCGAAAAACAGCGTTTTCGGGGGCTTTATCGTGGGTAGGCAAACGGTCTGACTAGCGACTGTTTTGAGCATAGCTGCTCATATACCCCCCTTAGTTCCTGGACCCAAATAAATAGGCCAGCGAGAACTGAAAGGCGTGGTTGCGGTAAGTGGGCGGTTCTCGACTGGTGCGCCCGGTCTCATACTTTGCCCCGAGGTCGCGTAGACTCTGGCTGTAGCCGACCTGCACTTGCAGGCCACTTGCAAAGCCGTAGCCCAGGCCCCCTTGCAGGCCCACATCAAGCCCTTGGGAAACATATGGGTCATCGGCCCCATTCTTATACGTGTCGCCAGCCTCCACGTCTCCCTCATTGGACCCGCCCCTGCTGGCGCCACTGCCGTACCGGCCGCTTTGAGAGGAGTTGAATTTACCACCCAACAGAAAGCCCACGTACGGGCCGGCGAATATCTGTAGGCCCTGACCCTCTTGCTGCAGGCTGTAGACCATATTGATGGGCACGGCCAGGTAATTGAAGCGGAACTTGTACTCTCCGTGATAGGTGTAGTTATACGGCGCGTCGTAGGCATCTTCCTCGAAGGCGAAGCCTTTCTGGGAGTACAATACTGCCGGCTGTACGGCCCAGTGCGTACCCAAGCCAAGCTGGCCCACCACGCCTACTTCTGCTCCGTTGCGTGAGGAATTGGTAACCTTCAAATAGTCGTTACCGGGATACTCGAAACGGCCAAACGATTGATTAACGCCCACTTTAGGGCCGATACGGAAAGTGGACTGGGCGTGGACAGTTGGCGCTGCCAGCCACAGCGCGCCGGCAACAAGAATGGGGAGGAAGGGTTTTTTCATAGAATGGCAATAAGGGAAGAATACATCGAGTCGGCGAAAGCTGTGCGGGGACACCTATAAGAACACGCTTATCCTTGTTCATGGTTGAAAAAACGCTAAAAATGCGTTTCGCACATCTAAAACTACGGCGTATTGCCAGAGTTAGCAAATAGGGTTTTAGGAGTGTCAGATGAAGTTAGAAGGTATGTTGTCAAGTAGTGATAGCGCATAATCCGTGGGGCGTATCAGCCTCCCTCATGGGAGGTAAGCTGGGTGTTCAGATTAGAACTCTATTCTGAACAAGGAAGGCTACCCACGCAAACGCCCCCGAAAACACGGTTTTTCGGGGGCGTTTGTATGAGGTGTTTTGAACATGCCGTTTATAGTATCAGCCAATAGCCATAGAGTCCCAGGATGGTCAGGCTGAGTGGTTCGGTAAAGAAGCAGCCCGGCCGAGGCTACCGCTGGGCAAAGCCCTGGATGGTCAATTTCAGCGCACGTAAATCCAGGCCGTATTGCGTCTTGAACAGGTTTCCGATGCCTTGCTGGTAGGCTGGTAGCTTGCCTTGCTTCAGAGCCGACTGCCAGCCCCCCTGCACGATGACGGTTTGCAGCTTCATTTCCTCGCCTACCTGCGCGGCGCGGTTGCGGGCTAGGGTGTTGACCGCCAGCAGCGGCGCTACCTGCGCCCGCACGCTACGGGCCATCGGCACCGTAATTGCCCTGCCATCCTGTATGTTATGCACGATGGCGTAGCCCATCAGCATATACGCCGCTAGCGCGTCGGCGGCATCATTGTCGCGCAAGCCGGTGCCAGCAAGAATGGTGCGGTATACCTGCCCATAGTCGTACTTACCGGGACCGAAGGCCGTATTCACCACCTGCGCGCCTCCCGGGTCGCTGCTTTTCAGGCGGCTGACGTAGCTCTGCACCGTTTGCTGGCGCAGGCTGGGTGTAGAGGTGTAAGCGGTGCTACCTGTGGTGCTCGTCGAGCGGGTGTTGGCACTAGCCTTGCTCCGGGTGCCGATGGCATTGCCGTTGCGCTCCATGGCTTTGTCCAGCATCGACTTATTGATAATCCCGCTGGTAATGACCTGGATATTGCTGTTGTAGATTTCCATGGTCAGTTCCGGCGACGGCTGGGCCTGCAGGTGCAAAGCAGTGAGGAGTAGTGCTCCAACTGTCAAAAAAGAAGAGCATTTCATGGTCATAATAGAAAAACAGTGGATAATGGCTGAGCCCCAACCGCTTGACAAATGCTTGCGCAGTGAGCGTGTGGATGTGCGGCGAAAGGCTACGTCGAGGGGCAAGAGCGTGAGTAGCTTATTGCGAAGCGGCGAATTTCTGTCCTCTACGCTCGGCAGCGAATGGAGGTTAATACCAGCCTAGCCCCGGGCGCTCACATATAGTAGTTGATTTTAGAGAGCATTAAAAAGGGTGGGGCACCTTCATGCTCCAATCACTGCAGGCACAAGCAGGACGAATACCCTCATACCTGCAACCCTTGCCCGTAGCCACGTATCTGACTACTCAACCCTTTTTGATGCTCTCCGCGTTAAGTAGTGCTCTTAGAAAACGGATAATATAGTACACTAAGGAATCCCACCGTTTGAGTAGACGCAGTGCTAGCCCTACTTGCGGGTTTTTAAGGGCTGCCTTTTGGTTTTGATGCTTGCACGAACGATTCATCTTGTTCTTGCCCCAACCTTTAAGCCATGGCCCTTATCATCATCTACAAGAGCGAGTGAGAAAACTGATAAGCTATCTAATGCTAAGCGCTATCCTCCTGCTCATCGGTGGAAGTACGCTTCGGCTGAAACTGTATGGACACACCTACAACGACCACAGAAGGACGTTGGGGATACCAATAGTCGAACCCGGCTGGCAAAGCCATTACAGTCCCGCAACTGGAGAAGTGCAGTTTTGGGGCGACAACGTTTACGGCTTGGGCCACGTCCGGAAAAGAGTACAAGTAAATTACCTCAGCGGCATCAAGCGGGAGAGCGACTTGTTCATATTCAAAGGCAGTGGTGGTGTTAATATTGATTTCGGCTACTGCTACACCTGCAAACAACCGTGGGAAATAGACTATTACAGAGGGAACCAGCACGTCCTGCTATCTTACCAACAAGCAGTAGATTCGCTGAAGACGCTGCAACGTAAGCGTTAACGCTCGGTTTCTTAAAATCAGCTTGCTCAAGGTGTAAACCCAAATGAAAGGACTACGCTTCTGGGGCCAATCGATAGCTGGTGCTGCGCCCGCCGGCACCTTCGTGCATCAATACGCCCTTGGCCACCAAGTCAGCGATATCGCGGCCGGCCGTATCCTGGGAGCAATGGGCCATGCGCGCCCATTTCGCCGTGGTGAATTTACCTTCGAAGCCGTCGAGCAGGCGCGTGAGCAGTTGGCGCTGGCGTACGGTAAACGCCATATCCCGGTGAAGGTCCCAGAAGCGTGCTTTGGTTAGCACTTGGCTCAAGGTGTGCTCGGCGGCCTCCAAGGCTCGGCCCAAGCACGCGAGAAACCACGTCAACCACGGCGTGACGTCTAACGGGCCGCGTTGGCTGGCTTCGAGCAGGTCGTAATAGGCTTGGCGCTCGGCCTGGATTTGCGCCGACATGCTGTAACAGCGCTGGCCTGTGCCGTCGGCACGGGTCAGCTGCAAATCGGCGATGGCACGCGCGATGCGGCCGTTGCCGTCGTCGAAGGGGTGGATTGTTACAAACCAGAAATGGGCCAGCCCGGCTTTCAGCACCGGGTCCAGGCCCTGGTCGGAGTTGAACCACGTCAGGAACTGCTGCATCTGCTCGTCCAGGTGCTGCGCGGCGGGCGCGTCGTAGTGCACACGCTCACGGCCCAGCGGCCCGGATACGACCTGCATGGGGCCCGTGCGCCACGCGCCCACCTGCAACGGATACAGGCCGCTGTAGCCTGTGGGAAACAAGGCGGCGTGCCAGCCGAACAGGCGCGCCGCCGTCAGCGGCGCCGCGGCCTGCTGGGTGGCGTCGAGCAGCATGGCCACCACGCCTTCCACCCGCCGGTCTGCGGGGGGCAAGGCGGCCTGCTCCAACCCCAGGCGCCAGGCAATGGAGGAGCGAACCGAGGCCGGGGGCAGCAATTCGCCTTCGATTTCGCTGGACTTGAGCACGTCGAGCGTGAGCGTGCGCAACGTGGCCTCAGTTCGCAGGTCGACGCCCAACGCCTCGAGCCGTCCCAGTAGCCGCCCCTGTTGGTGGCGCACGGTACCCAGCAACGTTTGTAGGGCCGCCGAATCCCAGGTAAAGGTTGGCCAACCCGGCAGCTGATGGATATATGGTTGTAATCTCCGCATAATCTGCGGCGAATATACCCCTTATTCGCCGCATCCCATGCGTGGCTGGCTCAACGACTCGGGACAGTGAGGGGGCTGGGTAAGGGCCGGGCGTGCAGGATCACACCGTGGTGGCGCAAATACTTGTAAAACGTGGCCCTGCAGATGCGCAGGCTGCGGGCCATGTCGTCGAGGCTCAATGCCCGGGCCTTATAAAGCAATTCGGCAGCGCGGCCTTGCGCTGGGCTTCTTCTGAGAGACCGGGCTTGCGCCCGCCAACGCGTCCCCGGGGGCGGGCCGCGGCCAGTCCGGCCAGGACCAAGCCAGCGCTTACATCCTGCAGCACGGCCTCACCACCGTCTTCAGCCCATGTGGCGCCTTTTACCAGGAGTAACAAACAGCAGAAAACAGCAGGTTAATCCCGTCCGCGTGCAAGGCGCACTATAGCACCAGTTGGGCCACGTCCAGAACTGTTTCAGCTCGAAACGCGGTGTAGCAAGCCGCTGGAGTAATTCGCCAGACGCTTAAGAATTCCTAAGAATTTTCGGTGATGAATACTTACAAGTGAGGGGGAGTTTTGGGGCTCTGGTTGCGGCCTGTGCGCGGCACGACTACTGTCTCGCAGCGGGAGATTCGCCCCGCATAATAGCTGCGTCGGCGCTTTGGCTCGGAGCGCTACGGGCAGCAAGCAGAGCTCTGGAACGAGGGAGCAGGTTTTGCTTACTGCTCCCTTGCCTTACACACCTGCCGGCGGTTGCCCTGGCAACAACCGGCATACTATCTCACCTCATGGAAAAGCTCAAAAAAGTGCCGCTACCCGCATCTACGACCCCACTACGCAGAGTTGTTTTACGCGGCGTAGCCACGCGCCTGGCCCGGCGCAGTGGCATAACGCTGTTGCTGTTGACCCTCAGCGTCACCCGGTTGGTGGCCCAGGCGCTGCCACCATCCACCGCGCAGCAGATTGACAGTGTGTTTCGGGCCTGGAATACGCCTGGCAGCCCGGGCTGTGCCATTGGTATCGTGCGCAACGACTCGCTGATTTACGCCAAGGGGTACGGCATGGCCAATCTGGAAACCGGCACCCCCATCACCCCCGAAACCGTCTTCTGCCTGGCGTCCGTGTCAAAGCAATTTACGGGCTACAGCATCGTGCTGCTGGCCAGGCAGGGCAAGCTCCGGCTCGATGACGACATCCACACCTACCTGCCCTGGATGCCGGCCTTTAAGCAGAAAATCACCATCCGACACTTGCTCAACCACACCAGCGGGTTGCGCGACGGCGGCAACGCCGTCCTGCTGGGTGGCGTTGGGTTTGAGGGCCTGATTACCCAGCAGCTGGCCCTCGACTACATCAAAAACGCCACGGGGCTGAATTTCCCGCCCGGCACCAAGCACGTGTACTCCAACACCAACTACATCCTGCTGGCCGAAATCATCAAGCAGGTGAGCGGGCAGTCCGTCAACGACTTTGCCCGGGCGAACATCTTTGGCCCGTTGGGAATGACGCACGCCCGGTACGTTGAGCAGCCGGGCCTGATTATCCGGGACCGGGCGGTTTCCTACGCCAAAACCAGCCAGGGCGGCTACGAAAACACGTTCAACAGCGTCTACACCGTGGGGGACGGGGGCAGCTACGCCAGCGTGCGGGACCTGGCCCGGTGGGTCACCAACTTCTACCACCCCAAAGCCGGCGACCAGCAGGACATGGCGCAGCTGGTGGAACTGGGCCAGCTGCTGACCGGCCAGAAGCTGACCTACGCGAAGGGCATCTACTCCAACACCTACCGGGGCCTCACGCAGTACACGCACGGTGGGTCGGTGGCCAGCTACCGCACCAATATTGCCGTACTGCCGGCGTTGAACATGGGCATTATCATCCTGGCCAACGATGCGACCCTGGACCCCGCCGCAAAATCCAACGAGCTGATTGATCTGTTCCTGAAAAACCGACCGGCCGCTCGCCCGGCCCCGGCGGCGGTGACGGCCCCGTCTGCCGCCCCGGTGGCCTCTACGTCGGGAGCAGGCCGCTTGGTGCGGGGTAGTTACCTGGGCGACGATGGCGCGCAGATGAGCTTTCCGTACCTGAACCGCCAGCTGTTTCTCGCATTCGGCGGGCAGCAGCTGCCGCTCAGCGAAGTGGCCCCGAACACGTTCACGATTGTGGGCAACCCCGGCTTCCGGTTTGTCTTTGCCGCCGAAGGCAAAGACTCCGTTGTGCACATGCTTTCCAGTGATACGGACCGGCGGCTGGTGAAGTATACCGCCGGCAGCCTGTCCGCCGGCCAGCTGCAGCCGTACGCGGGCATCTACCATAGCCCCGAGCTGGACCTGTTCTACACGCTGCGGGTGCACAGCGGCCGCCTGGTAGCGAGCAGCCTCCGAAGCGGCAGCTTCCCGCTGAAGGTGCTCAACGCCCGCACGATGCTACTGGAACACTACGGGGCCAAGCTTTCCTTCCTGCGCGACTCCCGCAACCAGCTGACAGGGTTTACGCTCAGCAACGGCGGCCTGGTGGCGGTGCCCTTCCGCAAGCTTAACTGAACAACGGCGCGGCGGGCAGCGGGGAATCGGAACTGCTTAGCGTACGGGTTCCCCGCCGCCCGCTAGAGCACCTGCGGGATGGTAATGCGGAACTGCAGCCGCCGGCCCTGCCAGTGCGCGCTGATGCTGCTGTGGTGCAGCGCCAGAATGCGCCGGGTGATGGCCAGGCCCAGGCCGCTGCCCTCACTGCGCCGGGCGGCCTCCCCCCGGTAGAACCAGTCGAAGAGTCGTTCGGCATCGGTGTCGCTGCTGCGCTCGGTCTCGTTTTCCAGCACCAGCAGCACCTGGTTTGGCTGCTGGGTTAGGTGCAGCAGGAACTCGGAGTCGGGGGCGGCATATCGGACGGCGTTTTCAAACAGGTTTTCCAGTGCCCGCACCCAGTAATGGTGGTCGATGGCCAGCACCACGGTATCGGGGGCCAGGACCAGCCGGACCCGGATGCCCCGGCGCTCAAACAGAGGCGTGAAGTCGCCGGCCAGCTGCCGCAGCAGCATGGCTACGTTGGTGGGCACCGGCTGCAGCAACCCCCGTTCCGAGAGCGTGCTGAGCTGGCTGTACTCGAACAGGCGGTTGATGCGCGTATTGAGCAGCAGGGCTTTGCGGTGGGCGGTGGCCACGTAGTGCTGCGGGGTTGGGTCGCCGTGCAGGCCGGGGTGGTGCTGCAGAAGGTCCAGGTAGCCCAGAATGGACGTGAGGGGGCTTTTGAGGTCGTGCGACAGGCTGGTGATGAGTTCGTAGCGGGCCTGCTCGTTCTGGCGCTCCTGGGCCATGTGGCGGGCCAGCTGCCGGGCCATTTCGTTGATGCTGCGCGCCACGGCCCCCAGCTCGTCGTGGCCGGCCTCCGTTACCTGGCCCTCAAACCGGTTGTCCGCCATTTCCTGCACCTGCCGGGCCAGCTGCCGCAGGTAGCGGATGCGGGGGCGCTGCAGCAGCAGAAACACGCCGCAGAACACCAGCGCCGATAGGCCGCCCACGGCCCACACCTGCCACAGGTAGGTATCGAGAAACTGCTGAAAATATTGAGGGTAAGGAGTCTGTACCAGCAGGTAGCCGCCGGCGTCGGTGAACTGCACCGGGAAAAAGAGCAGGCTGTCGTGCTCGGGCACAATCACGTTGTTGGGCTGCAGCTTACGGCGCAGCTCCCGTTGCAAGTCCAGCTGGCGGGCCGGTTCGGCCGGGTACAGCTGGCGGCCATACAAATCCACCAGGTACACGTCCGTGGCGGTTGTGCCGGGTAGCAGCTGCCGCACGCGGGCAACCAGCCGGCGCTGGGCTTGCCTGTCGGCCTGCCGCGCCGGGGGCACCTGCTGCAGCGCGCCGGCCACGCGCCGGTAGGTTTGCTGCTCGTCGCGCAGGTGCTGCAGCTGCCCCTGCATCTGCCGGTGCAGCAGCGGCAGATGCAGCACGAACACCAGCGTGCCACTGCCCAGGCTCAGCAGCACCACCGCCAGCAGCTTCCAACTCAGCGACACGCGCATCCGGGCCCACATACGCTGCCGCATTACATTTTGTAGCCGAAGCCCCAGACCGTTTTCACGTACTGCGGCGTGCGCGGCTCCGGCTCGATTTTCTGCCGCAGATGCGCAATGTGCACCATCACTGTGTTATCGGCCACCAGGTAGGGCTGCTGCCAGATGGTTTCGTAGATCTTCTCGATGCTGAACACGTACCCGCGGTTGCGGGCCAGCAGCAGCAGGATCTCAAACTCCTTGGGCGTGAGCCGTACCGGCTGCCCGGCCACCGTTACCTGGTGCAGGTCCGTGTCGATGCGCAGCTCGCCGATGGTGACCACGGCCGCCGGGGTGGCGGCGTTGTAGGTCAGGTAGCGCCGCAGCTGGGCTTTCACCCGGGCCAGCAGCTCCAGCGAGCCGAAGGGCTTGGTGATAAAGTCGTCGCCGCCCAGCGTCAGGGCCTTGATCTTGTCGATTTCGGCCTGCCTGGCCGACAGAAACAGTACGGGCATGGTGTACTGCTCGCGGATGCGGCGGCACACGTCGAAGCCGTCCGTTTCATCCAGCATGATATCCAGCACCACCAGCTGCACGGAGTGCGCGCTCAGCTGCTGCAGGGCTTCGTCGCCCGTGGCCGCCTGCAGCGTGTGCAGGCCGTCGCTTTGCAGGTAGATGGCAACCAGCTCGCGGATTTCGGCTTCGTCATCCACAATGAGTACGGTGGGGGGCATAGGAAGAGGGATAAGCGTGGTAGGATGCAACGCAGGCCGGCAAACAGGGTTACTCACTGGTAAGGCCCTTTGCTTGCGTACTGCGTCATCAGTAGTTGGGATTTTTCAGATACCTATCGAACAACTCGATAAAGGCGCTCTAACTACTCTGTACTTCTGTCTACATACTTAGTAGAACAGGTCCAGCTCGGTGGAGAAGTAATATACCGGCCGCTGGCCGGGCACCAGCTGCGTATTGGCCCGGATCTTGAGCGGCAGCAGCAGCTGGGCCGGCAGCCGCAGCCAGATGGGAAGCTCATAGTAGCGAATGCCCACCAACGAACCCAGCTGCAGGCCGACGCTGGGAGCCAGCAGGGTCTTGAGCGGGGCCTGTTCTTCTTTGTACACGCCGGCCTGCAGGTAGGAATACAAGCCGGCAAACCGGCGGGGCGCCAGCCAGTAGTCGGCGTTCAGGCTGAGCCCGCCTTTCACCGTGTAGGTTTTGCGCGGGCTGCTTTCCGGCCGCTGGATGCGGCCCGTGGTGTACACCAGCGTGGGCCGCACCTGGTAGTTGCCGAAGCGCTGGGTGCGCGTGACGGGGTTGTACTGGTAGCGGTACACGAACGGGGAGGTCTGGAGGCGGAATTCGGTGTCGGCGTAGTACGTGTCCTGCGAGAAGACCACGTTGCCGATGCCGATGCTCAGCGAATTGCCCACCCGGCTGCGCTCGAAGCGCTGGTTGTCCAGCAGCTGGGTACGCTGCTGCAGCTCCGGCAGGTTGGCGGCCTGCGGCAGGTAGCGCGCAATGGGCGTATTGAACGGGACGGGAATCAGGGCCAGGGCCTGGAAGTGCTGGCGAAAAAAGGGCCCCAGCTGTTCTTTCTGGGTTGGCAGCTGCGCCCGCCAGGCAAGAGGCCGGCCTTCTCGGGCTGCCTGGAACGCCTGCCACACCTCCCGCAGCGAGAGGCTCACGGCCTGCACCGCCCGCTCCGACTCGGGCGTGAGGTCGGGGTAGGCAATAGCCTGCAGGGTAGGTGCCTGCTGCCAGCTGCCGTGGGTCTGGTTAAAGGAGCCGTCGCCGTAGGCCCGCCAGGTTTCGCCCTGCAGGTTGGCTACTTCCACGCCCTTGCGGTTGTAGAGGTCGTGCAGGGCCTTGTTGTTGGTGAAGGAGGCGAATACGTTGCGGTTCACGACCATGTGGCCGGCAGCAAAGCTGTCCTGCAGAAAGTGGTCGGCAAAGCTGTTGTAGATCACCGCGTACGACAGATACCGGTCGGCGGCAACCGGGTCGGTGGCCAGCAGCTGGCCCGCGCGCTCGGCCAGCTGCAAGGCCATCAGGTGGCCCGAAACGTACATATTGAGCACGTTTGTGCGGGACAGCTCCTGAAAGGCCGCCGCCGCCCGGGCCGGGTCCAGGGCCGCCTCCAGCCGGGCCGCGTCAAAGGCCGTGAAGTGCCAGTCGAACGCGCGGCCGTAGTGGAAGAAATGGGAGAAGTTGGTCAGGGCCAGCCGTAGGTAGTTGTTGTCGAGG
This sequence comes from Hymenobacter yonginensis, assembly GCF_027625995.1. Classification (NCBI taxonomy): domain Bacteria; kingdom Pseudomonadati; phylum Bacteroidota; class Cytophagia; order Cytophagales; family Hymenobacteraceae; genus Hymenobacter; species Hymenobacter yonginensis. Next base: position 178,964 of record NZ_CP115397.1, on the reverse strand, counting down.
CGGGCCAGGTCGTTGTCGGCGGCGGCGGTCTGGAAGGTGCGCAGGGCCTGATTGTGCAGGGCCAGAATCTGGTGTAGGCGCGACTGTTCGTAGCGCAGGCCCTCTTCCAGCTCCAGCGGGTTCTCGGCATGGTCACCGGCCAGCCCGTTGAGCGCCCCGTAGCTCACGCGGTTTGGCCCCGCCGACAGGCGCTGCAGCGTGTAGGCCTGCTCCGTGCTGTCGTAGACCACGCCGCCGTGCGTGGCGGCCCAGGCCCGCGTCTGCTCCGGGGTGCCCAGTTGCCGGCTGGCAACCAGCCAGCGCATAAACGTGGCAAAGCCCTGGTCACCGATCAGCCGGTGCTCCCCGTAGTGGTAGGCGTTTGCGGGCCGCGCAAACAGCAGCAGCAGCAGCACGGCAGCCAGCTGCCGCAGAGTGGTAGCAAAGGGTTTCATGGTAGAGGTCTGGACAATTGGCGTGGTGAATAAGGGGGGACAGGTATCCTTCTGCCACGGCAGCATTACTTATCCCGTTGCCGGGTATTAGGCGGTGGCCTCCGCCTCATGGCGCGCCGCGTAGGTCAGCACAAAGGCCGGCGGGAAATTGAGCAGCACCCGCGACTGGCGGCACAGCGTGAAGCATTCGTCGAACAGCTTCTTTTTGCGGGTGGTGTACTGGAAAAGCACCAGCTTGCCTCCCGGCCGCAGCAGGCGGCGGGTGGTGCCCAGAATCTGGCGTGACACCTGCCGCGGCAGCGAGGCAAAGGGCAGCCCCGAAACGACGTAGTCGGCCGCCGGCAGCCCGAGCTGGCGCAGGCATTCCCCCGCCCGGCCCGCCGAGCCGTGGATGATGTGCACGTGGGGCACCCCGCTGTAGCGGGCCCGCAGCAGCCGGCAGAAGGCCGGATTCGCCTCGATTGCCACCACGACAGTGCCCGGCCGCCGCTGCCGAATCAGCACATCGGTGAATACTCCCGTGCCGGGGCCGTATTCCACCAGGCAGTGGGCCCGGTCAAAATCAATCTGGGCGGCCATGCGCCGGGCCAGATGCGCCGAGCTGGGGGCCAGCGCGCCCGTCATGGCGGGGTGGTGGAGGTATTCCTTCAGGAAGGATAGCAGCATGCCGGTTGTAGCCGTTGGTTCGCTGCAAAGCTCTGCCCCATTTGTTAAGCCCCGGGGCCGAAACTTCTTAAGAAATCTTAAGTGCTCGGGCTGGCATTGGATAGACTGGCATGCACACGGTCACCAGCATTTAACCTTTATACCAAACTTTTAACCAAAGCCCATATATAGCCACTACCGTGGGGTGAGTTTACGTTATAGCAAACCACTGATGTATCCATAGGCATCTTCCACTTGCTTAAAAATCACAATCAATATTCAAGGCAATACATGGGGAAGTACCACACCGGCATCAAGTCGCGCTGGGAGATCAAAACCACCACTATTCTAAGAGGGCGCTTATAACGGACATTATGTGAAGGGACGCAACCGCGATAGGGGAGGAGCGAGTGGGCCCAGACCCGGAAAAGTCTTGTTTTTTCTGAGGCCCCAGCGTTCCTGATCACCGTTTTGCTGAACGACAGCAGGCGATTCAAGGCTTTTTGGGTCTTGATTGAATCCCTCACCCCCTAGCTATATACCCGTGTGAATCAGGTGTTGCCCAATGGGTTCGCCCTTTTATTTTTCTCATGCGAAAAATAAATCTGGGGATTCTCTAAGGATTCCGCGCTTTCCTCGACTAATGGGGAAATACCCAGCATCTTGAAAGAGCAGTTCCTTCTACTCATCGAAACCCAGCAGGGCCTTCTCCACAAGGTCTGCAACCTGTACGGCAACTCCCAGCAGGACCGGGAAGACCTTTTCCAGGATATTGTGCTCCAGCTCTGGCGCTCTTACCCCACGTTCCGGGGCGGCGCCAAGGTCACTACCTGGCTGTACCAGGTTGCTCTCAACACCGCGCTCACCCGGCTGCGGAAGGAAACCAGAACCGAGCGGTTCGTCGAGCTGGGCCCCGAGGCCTTCCAGGTGCCGGCCGTGGAGGGTGGCCCCAGCGAGGAAATGGCGGCCATGCACCGGGCCATCCGGCGGCTCTCCCAAGTGGACCAGGCCCTGACCCTGCTCTACCTGGAGGACTGCAGCTACCGGGAGATGGCCGAGGTGCTGGGCATCTCGGAGACGAACGTGGGCTACAAACTCCACCGAATCAAAAGCCAACTACGAACACTCATCAGCCTAGCCTAACATGGAACTGGACGAATTCAAAAAAAGCTGGGATGCCCCCCGCAGGGAAGGAGCTGAACCGGGGAGGCATACCCGTGCGACCTTGGAGAGGATCATAGAACGGAACACCAGCGCTTTGGGGGAGTTGCGGGAAAAGAGTGCCTTCTGGAACCGGATCGGCGGGTGGAATGCCGCCCTGCTGCTTCTGCTGACGGTTGGTTACTTAGCTTGGAACTACCACCGGGGCCTGGGAGGGAGCGCCCTGGCCGTGAAGCTTCCCTTGGTCGCCGTCTTAGTAGGTTTCGCTCTGTTCTCCGGGTGGACCTACCGCCGACAGGAAGAGATCTTCTCGGAGAATACGGTTGCCAGCTCGAGGGAAGCGCTCCGCCGCACCCTGACAGCGTTCAACAAGTATTACCGATTCACCAACGCCGTCTTTCTGGTGGTCTCCCCCGTGGCCTTTTACGCGGTGTTTGAGCTGCCCAGCCTCGGACTACCTTTTGCTACCAGTAGCCTGGCTTCCGTGGCCCTGACTGGTTTTTCCTTCCTGATTAGGTATTGGTATTACCGGGCTGTTTTTTTCAGCCGCATACAGGCCATGGAATCCAACCTGCGCGAACTGGAAGAGGCCCCCGGCGTCTAAGCCACGCTGGGTGAGAGCGGGTGAGGCGTAGCCTGTTCCCCGGCAGCGTCCACAAGGGGCGCAGTCGGAAGCCCAGCCAGCCATACCCCAACCAAAATAGTTTCACTTGTCAGCATACTCTTTCCAAATCACTAGTATCCAACCCCCACCCCGTTCAACATGAAACAACTTCTATTCGCTCTGGCCTTGGTAGTTAACTGCCTCGTAGCCCATGCCCAGCACTTCGAGGGCAAAATCGTGTACCGCAACACCTATCAGAGCAAAACCCCTGGTCTCTCCGATGCACAGCTCACCGCTCTGATGGGCGACGTGCAGAACTGGTACATCAAGGGTGGCGATTACCGGTCCGAGCTCAACGGAACGCAGGTGGCCTGGCAGTTGTACCGGAACAGCGAAAACAAGCTGTACAGCAAGGTCGCCGGTTTGAACAAGCTGCTCTGGAATGACGGTGCCGTGAACCCCGACAGCGTGCTGAGCACCACGCTTCGCACAGGCGCCACGACGATCATGGGGTATACCTGCGACGAGTTGACGCTGGTGTGCCGCAGCGGGGTGCAGAAATACTACTTCAGCCCGCGGCTGCCGGTGCAGCAAGACCTGTACAAAGCGCACCGGTACGGCAACTGGTATGCCTACCTCTCGCAAGCGGGTGCGGTGCCGCTGAAGATGGTGATCGAAACCCCTCAGTTTAGCCTGGAAAGCGTGGCGACCGGGGTACACCCGCTGAAGCTGAGCAACACATTCTTCGTGCTCCCCGCAGAGGCGCAGACCATGAAGAGCCCTTACTAAGACCGCAGAGGGTCTGCTTGCAAACGGGCGGCTGTGCACCCTAGTGTGTACAGCCGCCCGTTTGCAGGCAGACCCTTTTGACTAAACATTAAAGGGCCCTTGTTACAGCTGCTGGCTGTTGCCACCTGTCGCCACAAACTGTCTGCCGTTGTCGGTAATAAAGTAACGTAGTCGACCCGCTACTTCCTGGCTCTCCATCAATCCCGCAGCATGTAACGCGTCGAGTTCTCGCCGCAAAGACCGACCGTTCAAGCCTTCCGTGGTGCTCACCGCGCGGTCCAATTGGTACCAGTACCACTTGCCATCGTGTTCCTGGATGTAGGTGAGCAAAAACAAAGGAAATTGAAGGTCCTCCATCTTGATGCGAACGCGTTGAAAACGCGTTCAAGTAACGCTCGTTTCGCCTAATCACCGTTTTTCTAAACGCGTGTGCCATGCTGTTGCCTTATCTTGTTCCTTGCCTTTACCTATTTCTACCTCAATGCGAAAGTCCCTGTTATTTCTGGCTACAGTCGGCCTACTCTTTTCCTGCAAGAAAGAGGCAGAAACGCCGGTTGCTTCCCCCTCTAAGGCCGACCTGCTCACCCGCCGCCCATGGCGAGAAGTCGGGCACACCCTGACCCTTTCTGGTTCAAATCAAAAAGCCTTCACTGGAGGCAATGTTTTCGATGCTCGGCCCGCCTGTTGGCATGATGACTTTCTCAGGTTTGAGCGCAACACTACCCTTTTGCTTGATGAAGGCCCCTCGACCTGCGCCCCGGGCGACCCTCAACAGCGGGTGTATACGTGGAGTTTTAGACCTGGAAGTGACGAGTCGCAGCTAATTGCGGCCTTGCCCCATCCCTTCACTGCGGGCCAGTCCAACGTGTACGATATTACCGAATTGTCCGAATCAACGCTAACCGTGCGTCAGCGCCAGTCAACTTTGCAAGGCCAGCAAGTTGAGGAAATTTGTTACTCGGCTTTTTAGCCAACACGCTGCTAGGTTATATATCCCTCAGGACGCTCGTTAAACTGAATTGCCGCGTTTAGGCCACGACCATTCTTGAACGAGTGGACGCTGTCTGCTAACATTGCTTCACGCCACAATCAAATGAAAAAACGTCTGCTCTGGTGGTTTGTGCTGCTGGCTTTCCCCATGTGTCAAACACCTAGCAGCGAGCAAGTGTCGATGAATAATTATGAGAGTGACGACATTCCGAAGCTGCAACAAGCAGCCTACAATGGCAACGTGGAGGCCTATCAACGATTGCGAATTATCGCCTTGGATTTCTCCCCCGGCACTGAATTCCTCTACGACGCGCTAATGATGGCCAACAAAAACTATTATCCGCCGGCGTACCTGGATGTGTACCATGACATCTACAAAGAGTGTGAAATGAACGGAGCGCGCAGCTTTCACGACCTGGACAAGGAAACGCAAGCCTTGCTGCGGCATTATCTCACGAAAGCAGCCGCGAAAGGAATGCACGAAGCGGATACCATCCTGCTGGAAATAAAAAAGGGACCTCCCGTTCAACCAGCAGAGAGCAATATGTAACCGGATGTTCACATGGCTGGCCCGTCGGGAGAACATACTCCAATTCCTCCTCTAACCAAACAGCGCGTTTAGGCCACCACCGTTTTCCTGAACAACCTCTTAACATCTACCATTGAGTGGCCCTAGCTTTGGTTATGCAACGACATCGTGCTTTATGGACCTTGGGGGGACTACTGACGGCCTGCACGCCCGAAGATGGATTGAACTGGGACCACCCGGATACTTCATTTACCTTCTACCCGACGGCGGCCGGTCTCTTGCGAGCGAAGAATACGAACGGAGAGGGGGTTCGCACGCTCACCTTCTTTCCTGTCAGTGGCGGGGATCAGCAAGAAATTACAATGCACAACGAAGCCTTTGTGGTTCGCAGTTGGGTGGGCAACGTCGTTACGGTCAGTTACCGCACTAATTACAAAGAACTGTTCCTGCCATGGTTCAGGGGCCGCAATAACAAGCCCACTACCATAGGCGGGCAGACTCTCCAGTACACCTACGAGGTCATGACCCAGTCAAGTGTGCTGTCCACGGTGCAGGTGGACTCGCTGCCCGTAGACAAAGCGCACGGCCACATTGGTTTTTTCTACCACGGCAAGCAGCTTGGCACGCACCCCATACCGCTCGTGAAATTTTACGTTGACCGGGCAGAAGTCTTTTCCTCCACAACCTATTCGGTGTACGAGTACCACCCTCTCAATGAAGAGTTGATTAGCAAGTGCATATTCAGCCTGACAAGGGAATACAACTAACGCTCGTTTAACGTCGGACCGTTTTCGTGAACGAACTTCTTTTCGTTACGCTCCCCATAAGCGTTGGTAAAACAACTGGACTTCCTGGCGCAATTCTTCCTCACTGATTTCCCAAGAAGATTCGGGGTGTTCCTCGTAGCAATCGCCACTAGTGAAGAGACGGTTCATCATTTTGTGAAATTGCTCTTGTCTCGGCGCCTGCTCTGGCAAAGGCGTACCCCACGCTACGTCGCGGTCGTGCTTCCATTGCTTCATAAAGGCCGAAATGTATTCGTCCACCGTCAGGCGGTTGCTCAGGTAGTCCGCTAGAATGGGTTTGTAATCCGCTTCATTCATAGCCGCAGGGCAAGTAAAGTAGTTTGGAGGAAAAGTAGGGAACCAATAGACGTCCGCTTAAGCCTGAACTTATGCTCGTTTCGCCGAATCACCGGTTGGCTACCCTTTCTTTTTCGCCCTAGGCGGCGTGTTTTCCTGGTAAAAAGCGCCCCGTAGGCTGACGAAGGTGGTGAGGCCTTGCTGCAGGAAGTAATCGCTGGCTTGGTCCTGGTCAGCCGGCTCGTCCGGGACGCGGCCGTCAGCAAAGAGCTTGAGTTCGGCCCCGGAGGCCAGCGTCAGGACGAGGTCCCCGCCGGATTCTACCCGTGCCCCGGCGAGCGTTTCCCTTTGATGGGCGGCTAGGGCCGCCGCCAAGTCCTCTTCCGCGTCTCGCCAAGTGCAGGTGATGGTCCCGGCCCGCAGCAGCTTCCAAGCGCAAAACACCATCAGGTGGTGCTCCTCCCTGGTGGGCGCCCGCAGATTCATGGTAAAAATGGAGCCCGTCCCGGGACCCGCGTGAGTGGTTTGAATGGTCGTGCCGATGAGCTGCTCCACGGCGGCGGCAAAGACGGATTCACTTATCAGGTGCATGGTCCAAGATAGGCTCCCGATCGCTAGTTTTGCTAGAATCACCGTTTGGGTGAACGTCTTGGCTACAGTTGGGAGCATTTGCTTGTTAGTACCCAGTCGTTGCTTGATTCATACTAAATTATTGCGGTTTTGAAGTAAATAGTATCCCTTTACGAGTGACAGGAATAGAAAAAAGGCAGCAACCCAGGGAATTATCCACAGCAAAGAAGCAATGGCAATTGCGATCAGAATCGGACTATAATAACTCAGTATGCTTTCCGTATTGGAGTGAGGTGATCCGTCCGTTAAAAATATACTTCCTGCAAGGAGTACAAGCAGTATGGCCAGCAAGAGGGCAGTTCTGCGTAAGGTTCGGTTAATGCGCTGTTCTTGCAACATACTGGCAAGGGTGTATAGGGTGTTGTCAAGTTTTAAGCCTCGTTTCGCCGAATTACCGTTTTCGCGAACACCGAATATTTGGCAGATAGATGAGCTTAAAAGTGTCCTTTTTGCTCTATGTAGTGGCACCCGTCTTCGGCTACTTAACCTTGAGTGTACTACTAGGGTATCGGCTACACCAATCCCAGCAGTGGACTACATGGGGGCTGGTTGGCGTTGGAATTGCCTTACTGTTTGGCTTGGTATTGTTGAGCGCAGCTATCTTATTCCTATTCTTGGCCTATCACCCAATGGACCCACCGGGGAGCTAATAGTGAAGCAAGCCTAGTTCCGATCTCCGACCGTTTCAGTAAACTGCTAGAGTAGGCAGTGCTTACTTCGCTGTTCGACTGGTGTCCCACCACCGATTATTTTCTTGCGCCGCATGTCTTTCCGTTCCACGCTCGCCACCTTTGAACACCAACTCGTTGTGGCCGGGTATCCGGTCGCACAGTACTGGAACGCCGGCCTGGAAGCGGGCACGGTGCGCGACCTGTTTGCCGCAGCCGGCGTTGTCCCCACCCCAGAGTTGCTCGCGCTTTACACGTGGAAAAACGGCCAGTCGTACGAGGGCGGGCTAGTGGGAGAGTTATGGGTCGGCGCACCCGGGGTCTTTTACCCGTTGGAAATGGCCATAGAAGAATATGCCCTGAACCAAAAAGAGCACTTCTATGAGCCCCACTTTTTTCCCCTGTTTGACGACACGTTGTTGCTCAACCTGGACCCGCAGAGCCCGCATCACGGGCGCCTGTACCGCTGGTGCCCAAGCCTGCTACTCCTCACGCCCGAGCGGATGTATGATTCGCTGGAGGCTATGCTGGCCACCTTGACGGCCTGCTTTGCGCAAGGCGTTTACTGGTACAATGCCGACGGCTATTTTGACTATGATATGGACGCCGAAGGTGTCTTAGCCAAGGCGCTCAACCCACACGCCACCTACTGGCAAGCGGAAGACGCCGGGAATACCATCAACTTGAACTAGAACGCCCGTTTTGCTGGAATCCCCCCTTCTCCTGAACTACTGCAGCCTTGGTATCACTACTTCTTGGCAAAGAGCTTTCTAAGTTTTTCGAATAGGCTGATTCCTTCCGAATCGTTAAGGTCTTGTTCGATTTTGCCCCCGCTCCATGTCCAGAATTCGTCATGGGCCAGGAATAAATTCAAGTCTCTCAAATCCTCTTCGGTCGGCTCAACAAGATGCCACCCTATGTCTTCCAGCCACTCTTTAACGGTTCTTGGTTCACCGTATACATCCCCATATTGGCGCCAAAATCCATATAAAGCTCCTGAGCTAGTCTTTCTGAGTGTTGTTTCGGGCAGAAAGCAAAATTCCAGGTAAGTCATAACCTGGTTGGGTGGCCAAGCCCTTCCTTCATGGCTTGTGCCCATATCACTGCACCATTGCGCGAAACTTCTTGGCTCCGGGTCAGGATAGGGCTTCATTTACAGTCGGCTTTTCAAGCACAATCAAACTTAACGCTCCTTAAACTGAATTGCCGCGTTTATGGCGGGACCGTTTAACCAAACTCGGACACCCCTCGGATTTCACCCGTTTATGAAGGCATTCTTGCCAATAGCCAAACTCATTTTGATTGCCTTTTTGCTACTCGCATCATTCATGCGGGTCAACTTGGCGGCCTTGCAAAAGGACCAGGACGTGCTCACCACGGTTGTGGAAGTCCGTGGGTTGAGCACCGCCCCTTTGAAAAAGAGGCAAGCGCAATTACACCGGCAAAGCAACGGCTGCAATGCCCTGATATTTGCGACCCTAGCGGCCATCACGGGCTTGCTTGTTTACGAGCATAGACGTTCGGCGAATCAAACGCAATAAAACGCTCCTTCGATTGAACGGAGCGCGTTTACGGCAGTACCGTTTGAGTGAACTTCCCCATAAACAGTAGTTACGGCAAGACGAAGCCTGTATTTTGCTCGTTTCTTGGTACCCTCGCTCCTCAGGGCGTGTCCTGTGGGCTGGTCCAGTAGTTGGGCCGGCGCGGCCGGTCTGGAAACTCCACTGCGTCGTTAACATGGTTGCATTGGTCGAAGGCGTCTTTCAGCAACCACCCCTGTAGCGTGTCCGTCCAAAGTTCGCCGTAGATGTCGGCATGCGGACGTCCGCGACCTGGAGGAAGCGGCGACAGGAGATACACCGGGTTCGTGTGCCCGTCGAGCACAAGGAAATAGAAGTTGACAAGGGGAAAAACGAACGGAATGGCCGCTTCCCGCATCCGGTCGGTGGTCAGTCCCTTGGCAGCCAATACCTGGGCGATGCGCCGCTGGATGTCGGGCAGGTGCTCGGGGTAGGAAGGGTACAGGGGAGCATAGGTATAGGGCAGGCCGCTTTGCCCGTACACGTTCACCCCCGGGCGGTCCGTCCCGTTCATGAGCCGGTAAAAGGCGCGTAATTCTTCCGGAAACGCAAACCCAAGGGCCGCTTCAAAGGCCGCCAGTTCCGATTCGGTCAGGCCCGGCCGCCACTTGGTGCCCGGTTGGTGCTGCGTCCCGTAGGCATCAAGGTCCAAGCACATGTTGGCAAAGTGGCGCTCGCTGCGGTCTTTGAACCACACCATGAATTCGCGCGGGTCGGCGGGGTATTCCATAACACAGTGCCGGAAGAGACCAGCAGCCAATAATAGGCTGAATATACCATTACTGGCCTGCCCGTGGGAGCAACAGTGCAGTGGGTAGCACAGCCTTTCGGAGTGTTGACTACCTCCTTCGGCTCTTCTCCTACATTTCAAGCGACTGCCAATACCAGTGGCAGCGTTACACTGCGGGCTACTGTTTCCGGTAATTGCGGGAATTTTGTAGTCACGCGCACCATCTACGTAGGAGCACCGCCGGCAGCGGAACTGCAGGCTCCTTCCGGTCTGGACGGATGCAATACATTCGCTGGTTCCTTTCAAATCACCAATCTCAATCCAGCGTTTACCTACTCTGTTAGTGCCGGTGGTTCGTTGCGTCTGTTTGGAGGATTCAATGCCTCTACAGGTACCATTAATGTGAAAGTTGGGGCTCAGACAGGCGCAGGCTATGTAACTGTGGTCACGCAAAACGCGTGTGGCTCAACCACCAGTTCGCAGACCATCGACGTGCCCGGCTGCTCAACCGGTACCCGCTTTGCCGTCTACCCCAATCCCGCTCAAGATGAGACGACCGTTGAAAATCTAGCGGCACCAAGTGAAGCATTTGATGTCGTGCTCTATAACGGCCAGGGTAGACTTATATATGAGAAACGGGCTGCCCGAGGAAAGGTACGCTTACCACTGCGAGAATTGCCTCCAGGCCTCTATCACTTGCATACTGGCAACGGTCGTCAAAAAGAAACACGCACTTTACAAGTTACACGCTAGACACTAACTCCGAAGAGTTATACGAGAATGGCAAAGCCTATCATGCTGACACGTGGTAGGCTTTGCCAGTCTTAATTTTAAAATATAATTCTTAGCGTGTAAATCCGCCCCGTTGGAAGAAGAACCCCATACTGCGAAAAACACGGTAGAAAGTGTACGTAGCATGATAAAACCAGAAGCCAGAGAATTTAAGTGGACCTACCTAGGTAGTCGTGCAGAGCACAACTGCTGGCAGGTGGTGGACATCAATTGCTGTAACCTCTTGCTTGTTAATCAGTACCTACGCAAGTGAAACCATCGAAACAGGCACTTCTAGCCGAACTCACGGCCGCCTTATCTCCCCTGTTGCCAACTACTGCGTCTGGAAACATTCCGCCAAGGATTGCACAGGCAGTAGAGAATCTGGCCGATAGCCTTTTACGCTGGCAGGCAAACCAGCACCTTGGCCCAAGACTTACGGCCCGTATGGGCAGTTCGTCTGAGTCAGACCAGTTGACGCAGCTGATGAGCAGCCCCTTGCACGAAGACGAGCAAGACACAGCCCCTTTGAAAGCGCCTTTGCCGGCATCGCCACCAGTGCCAGCCACCGCACGTGAAAGTTCAACAACAGTGCGTAAACGGCGGCCGCGGCTAGGGGGCTCGCACTAACGCCTTTACATAAACATGTTCTGCTCCTGCGGCTCACGTTCCCGCTCAATCATGCCAATGGTACCCTCGCGCTTGTTGCGATGCAGGTAGTTTTCCTCCACTGCCACGCCTTCTGACTGTCGTGCCTGTGTTAGAACTACGTTGATGCTTTTCATGGTTGGGTGTTATGAAACGAATAAGAAAATACCTTCTAGTCTGAGGTATTTAATAATACCCTAAATGGAGCATGTTTCCCGTCGGAACGTTTGAGTGAACATGTCACGTCCCCTTACTGCAAAAGAGCATTTTTTAGTCACGTTGCTCCTCACGGGCACGGCTTATGCTGATCAATTATTGCCCTGTTTATCCGAGCAGCGGGTGACGGAGATGGGCGACGGGAGCATGGGAAGCGTGCAGTTCTACCCGCCCAGCGTAAACGCAGAACGCCGTTTTGGCGACGCCGTGGCCGAGGTGTGGCTGAAAGATGAAGACGGCATGTCCGTGTTGGTCACTTTACTCGTGGACCAACACGGCCAGCTCCACGAATTGGATGTCTGGAAAGTCGACTTTTCTCCTACCGTCAACTTGCAGATACCCTCCTGCAACTAACCACAGTACGTTTACCTGGGCACTCTTTTCGTGAACGTGGGCAATATTGAGTCTATGAGAGAATTTACCGAACCAGAAGCCTTACAACTCCTAGCCTTTATGAATAAACTGGTCGTGGGCTTAGACCGTCTCGGGAGCCGTTACCATCTAAGCCCTGAGGACCAAGCATGGACGATGGCTTATGTGTTCTCGCGGGGCGTATTCAAAGAAGCGGCTCATGTGCGCAGCATGATTCACAGCAAATACAAGCAAGAGTTGGAGAAAGGGCAAGACCAGGATGAAATAGAGCAACTCCTAGCAGACCTTCAATATTGGAAAATGCCTACTCCCAAGCAATTGGAGCTATTCAAGCAAAAACGGCGGAAAGAGTAGGCATGGAGTAACCCTCGTTTTAGCGATTCCGACCGTTTTCCTAAACCCATCTTTCCACCCTACCACTGGTAGTTCCAGCGCCGACGGGCCCAGCGGGCTAAGTAATGTATTACCGGGTGTGCGCTGCTATCCTGAAAGTGGCCCCCGGCAAACACTTTCCCAGCTGGTGTCACGGCCAGTGCCTGCACCGTGTTAATGGCGGGAGCCGGCGCAGCAAGCCCTAATCGCTGCCACCTGTGGCCGTCCCAGCGTAGCAGGCGAGGGTGGGCGCCCATGGAGTCCTCCAACTGACCGGCCGCATACAAGCGGCCATCAGCAGTTGAAGCTAAGACGTAGATAGCAGAGTAGGGGTAGAGCCCGCCCGGCCCGAAATAGTGCCAAGCGCGGCCATCCCAGCGCGCCACCGTGCTGGCGGTATCACCGGGGACCGATTCGTAGCTCTCGCCCCTGCCGGCGGCACAGAGCGTGCCATCAGGCAACACAGCCAGCGCGTGTACGACACCGGGTATGCCGGACCCCATTTCAGTGCCGAGGTAGTTATGGGCCGTGCCAATCGTCACCCAGGCACGGCCGTCCCAGCAGGCCACGCGCCCGCGCACATCCGGATTGGCGCGCTGCCCGCTCCAGAGGTCGCCGCCCGCGTACACCCGGCCATCCGCCGCGGCAGCTAGCGCGTGAACCGTGCCCGGCACACCGTGGCCAGGTACGGTCCAGGTACGGCCGTCCCAGCGGGCCACACTACTGGCCGTGGTATCGGCAGGGTAGGCAGTAGCAGCATACTGAAAAGTTCCCCCAGCATACAGCGTGCCGTCGGACGCGAGCGTCAGGGCGAATACGACGCGGTGTCGGGGCGACTCGCTTACGTAGGGCTTTTGGAAAGTACGCGTATAGATGCGGCGCTGATACGTGTCCCAGCGCCGCTCTGCCTGCTCATCGAGCTGGAAAGAAATGGCCTCCTCTAAATGTAGAAAGTTGCCGACGGGGTTCCAGCGGCGGCCGTCCCAGCGGGCGAGGCAGGTGGCGGCTACCTGGCCGGCCCGGCTAAATTCACCGCCCACGTACACGTCGCCGTTGGGCGCGACGGCGAGCGCTCGTACGATGGACTCGTGCTCGTGCTTGCGGCCGTTGTAGTAATCATAGCGGTAGGGTTCACTAATACCATTGTCACTGCCGCTTCCCAGACTATGCCAGCGACGGCCGTCCCAGCGGGCTACGTTGCGGGCGGCTACCCCCCCGACAGCCGTAAAGCGGCCACCGATGTAGAGGTTGCCCCGGGCCCAGACCATCGCCAAAACTTCCCCGTTAGTACCCTGCGGCATCTCGAAACCTGGCTGCCAGGACGAGTCGCTTAGGGGCAGACCGCTCAGTGCTAAGTTGGGGTGAGGTCCTCCCAACACCATCAGCCCAAGTAGCAGGTATAGGAGAGATGGGTGTTTAAAGGTTAACATACCTAACTGATGCTGGAGCCGGCCTTTTTGCATAAGTGCCCGCGTAAAGATTCGCTCGTTTTGGCGAATCCGACCGTTTGAATGAACTCCGTTCGTAGCTACCTGCGCCCGTAAATGTGGGTGGATTCCTCACCACCTTTGGGTATGACCACACCGGAACGATTAGCAGGCTGTGTCTTGGCCGGCGCCATTGGGGACGCTTGGGGCAGTGGTTTCGAAAACCTGCCCAAAGGGCCGGACCCGACGACCTTTTATCTGCAGCCCCCGCCTACCCGGCGACCCGTGTGGCAGTTGACGGACGATACCCAGTTGACTCTGGTTACGTTGGAAGCCCTGTGCCAGGGGCCGCGTCTGGCGCCGGCAACGCTCGCCAACCACTTGGTGGCGGCCTATGCCCAAGGCAGGCTAACTGGGTTGGGCGCAAGCACCTTAAAAGCCCTGCGGGAGTTGCAGGCCGGCGGGCACTGGAGCCGCGTAGGGCGCGAAGGCGAATACGGGGCGGGCAACGGCGCGGCGATGCGTATCGCCCCGTTTGCCTTCTGGCCAGAGTACGACCGCGCTGAGCTCCACGACTTCTGCCACATTACCCACCGCCACGTCGACGCGTACGTGGGCGCCTTGGCCGTAGTGTTAGCCCTGCGGGCGGTGCTTTCCAAACAGTGGACGGGCCCGGAATCGCTGCTTGACCTACTGGTGCCGCAACTCCCGGACACGCGGTTGCGGGACCGGCTCCTGGAAATACAAGCCTTGCCGGGCTCTCCTGCCATTGCCGACGTGGCTCGGCTGGGTACGAGCGGGTACGTGGTGGATTCAGTGCCATTTGCCTTGTTCTGCGCGGCGCAGGTGCCGCGTTTGGGGCTCAGCCAGACGTTCGCAGCCATCATCGCAGCGGGGGGCGATACCGACACTAATGCTTCACTGGCGGGCCAAATCGCCGGCGCCTTGCTTGGCCCGCACCATCTCCCCCCGGAACTGCTCCAAAAGCTTGCTCGGGTAGACGGCTACGCATGGGTAAATAACGTGCTCCAGATTGCCCAGCAGCACGTTGTTTAATACCCTCGTTTCGCTATTCCGACCGTTTTCTTATGTTCTCGATGATTCGGCCGCTCTGCTGTGTTCTGCTACTTATCGCTGGGGGCTGCGCCTATAAATCGGTTACTCAACTGGTCGAGGAAGGCGAAGAAACTACCGAAAGGAAAGCTATTCGGCTATACACTCACGCTCTTGCTAATGAGCCCAGCAACGTGCTGGCACTTTGGCGGCGTGGCAACGAATACGCCAAAACTAACCAACCGGAAAAGGCTATTGCGGACTTTACCCAAGCCATTGCTTTGGAGCCAACCTACAACAGCGGGTATCTTTTTGGTGACCGGGGCGAAGTATTAGAGGCAACAAACCACCTGCCCGAAGCCATCCGTGACTACACCACCGCCCTGGCGGTCTGCCTCCCAACCCGCTCACCCGATTTGCCCTCTACCCCCATGGAGAACTTTTACTTTTATCGGGGACGGGCACGGTTGAAGGCTGGGGACACAATCGCCGCGCTCGTTGATACCGACAGCGCCATATACTACTACCACAAGTTCCCAAGAGCCCGTTTTCAACGTGCCCGTTTGGCTGTAATACGCGGGGACTATGACCAAGCACTGGCGGATTATGAAGTGGGAGGATTGGGGCCGTATGACACGCAGTTTCCAGACTATGCAGACGACTTCTTTTACATGGGCTTGTTAAAGTTTAACCGACAGGATACAAGCTATTGTACTTGTTGGGCTGCTGCTGCACGCTATAACCATCAACGAGCGAAGGCCTACCTCGCGAAGTACTGTAATACAGGCGGCAGGAAGGGACAAAAAAAGCAACGCTGATTTGCCTCAACCACCCTTTACTTGAACGTGCTAATCATTTCTTATGCTCGTACGCTGTACTATTGACCACCCCGACCCGATCCTGCACGACGAGTGGCTCAGCCGCTGGGCTAACGGCAGTGCCCTGGAATTAACGCAGGGAACCTTATACCCAGTGCTCGCAGTGTCTCGGTACGAGGGGCAGTATTTTGTGTTCGTGCTAGGAGATGAATCCAACCGTTACCCGCTCGCCTTTCCGGCCGCTTTGTTTGACCTAGTCGACGGGCGGCTTCCAGACAGCTGGGACAGAGCCGAAACCCGCGTGGCGGCGGTAGCCGAACTTAACCTCGGCGAGCGGCAAATATGCAGTTTCGAGCCTTGGGCCCAGGCGGAAGATGCGTTTTACGAACAGCTACTCGATGAGGACCCCGTCGCCCTCCGACGCTTTGAAGCGTACCGCGATTCTATTCTAGCTGGTTAACCCCTCCTAATTTTGAACGGGCCTAAGTTTAGGGCAGGACCGTTTTCCTGAACGTGCGTCAGAACTGAGGCGTACCTTTTCTGCTCCTAAACCGCGGGGTTCCCTGATGACCATCGACACGATTCACAACCTGCTCGCCGCGCATGGCTGCCAGGTACGCCTGCTGCTACGGCAAGCAACGGCCCCGTCAGACTGGTCCGCGTGGGTGTCAGAGCCCGTCATGGGCTACATTGAGATGTTCACCACGGGGCCATGGCGAACCGAAGAAGTGGAATGGCTCGAAATCAACCCCGTGGCGACCACCTACGTGGGCCGGTTGGTGCCCGAGCGGCGGACTGACCATCGGGCAGCGCTCGAAGCCGGCTTAACCGCCGCTGGCTTACCGTGGGAGTCGGCCGGACACTACTTGAGGGTATGCCTTCCCCTTAAACTACCGGCATAACCTGAACCCTCGTTTTAGAGATTCCGACCGTTTTCCTAGTCTAGGGGAGCGGATAAACCACGACTTTATCCTTGTAATAAAAGGTGGCAAATACCAGATTCCAGCGGGTTGTTTGGGCAAAGCGGCGATCGACTACTTGTTGCCAATCCGGAGAGAAGCCGGGCAAATAGGCGACCAGTCCCTGCTGAATAGCCGCGTATCCTGAGACGTTCTCCCACGTGGTATCGGTTTTCAGGACGCGGCCGCGGGCGTGGACAAACAAATAGTAGGTGTTGTCGTTAATTTCGTCCCCGCCCTCTAGTTTGGCTGCCTCGACGCGGGTAATGTCCGACCAAGTGGCCACGCATCGGCTATCGGGCAGGTGGATGCCGGTTGCGGTGCAAACGTAGTGGGGGCGGTGGGGAGTGAGGCACATTGGACTAGGAATGGGCAGTAAATCTATCACTCCTTCCTTTTGAGCTGCTGCGTTTACCTTCGAACCCTTTTCTTGAACTGGAATGGGGAGAATTAGCTTGCCGCCTTTCTACTTCGTACTCACAGCCGCAAATGCTCAAGTAATTACGCTATGCTGGCAATCCAACGCTTCGAAGAATCCTTTGCCACTTTCATTGAAGTGGGATACGGGAACGTGTTTGTGAACAACAAGTGGAAATACGACTATGCCCAATACCGTGCAAGCAATCATGCCGTTTGGAACGCGCTGCTTGAATTGCTGACCGCAACGGGCGTTAACTATGATGATTTCATCGAGCAGGAACTGCTGGCTTGGTCAACACCTGCCAGCACGGGCAATCCGCTGGCGTTGCCCTTCACGGATGCCTTTCTGCCGCTCTATGCGAATGAGCGCCACAAATACACCTTTCTCATCAATTGCCTTCAAATCCAGGAGCCGGAGAAAGACATTTCCGCGGCGCTAATCCAAGCGTGCTACTTCGTGATGGGCAACTCCCCAGAAGAGGACATGGGCCTAAACAACCTGCTCGAATTTTTGGGCAATTACCCGAACCCAGCCGCTGTTTCCTTGATTGCTTTCCTCGTGCCCTTCATCACCACCGAATGGTACGTTCAAACCCGAGATTTTTCGTTTTCGCTGCACCACGTGCTTGCTGCCAACCCTGGGCCCGAGGCTACCCACTTGGAGCACCAGTTGGCCCTGCTTCAACAGGCCACTGACAAGGAATTTAACGTTCGGTAGCACGATAGCACGGGTTGACTATTCCTCTCGTTTTGGCGAATCCGACCGTTTCCGCGAACTACTTTGCGCTACAACACTAGACGCAGCTGACACAAATTTCTAACCGTCACGTGAAGCATAGCAAAGTCCGACCTAGCCCAGGAGCATCTGTCATGCAAGCCCTCGTAGTCCTGTGGTTACTCGGGGCTTGTCAACGCCCCGCCAGGAAAGGCGGGATGGTGGTTGATAAGCACTTCTTTGAAAATCTAGATAGCGCAGCTGCTCATCCCCGCAGTGTGAAAACGTTGTTCCTTTCCCGTAAGGGATTGCTACACTCCCCACCAGCATTCAGCAGTTAACCAATCTGGAAACGTTGATCGTTTCCGGCAACCCCCACCTAAACGTGGCAGACCTCATTTACAAAATTAAGGACCTGCGGAAGCTTAAAAGGTTAGATCTGTCCGCCTGCCAGCTAGATTCACTGCCCGTACAAGTAGGGCTATTGCAACACGTGGCGGTGCTGAACCTCTCCAACAATCACCTTACATCGCTACCCAATAGTATTAGAGACATGCACAGCCTACGCGAGGTCGTCTTCTGTCAGTATGAGGAGGAGTTTAGACAGTGGCCACGGGAGGAGAAACTACGAGCAGTCGCTTTGGTACCCCATGGTCATGTGATTTTACTCGATTGTTTTAGCGGCGTCCATGGTCGATACAGGCTGGGCAAGCTACGCGTAAAGGTCACCGAGCACAAGCTATGGCAATAGCCAACGGCGGATGACTCACCCCTCGTTTTGCTACTCGGACCGTTTTCCGGAACAGGATGCTCCCTGCCCTATTCTGCGCCTCATGCAGCACTACTTTGCCACGTGAATAAATTTTTCTCAGTCTTTATCTGGTTTATCGGGCTCTCATCGCTGGCATTTGTTGGCTACGCACTCTTACGCTACCTCGTGCCAGAAGCCCCGCCCAGCTCCGTCGTGTTGTTTGCTTCCTACAAATCCGGGGTGAGCGGCACAATGCTGGAATTTCGAGCCAACGGGACGTTTCGTTACGAGAGCGCGGCGTTTCTCTCCTCGGACGTAGTGACCGGCCACTACACGCGAACCGACAGCCTGATTCGATTAGACCAATTGCCGAAAACGGGGCTTCTCAAGAGCCTCTCGTTGCTGGTCAGGTACTCACCCAAGCACGATGCGTTGCATACCGGTAAATCGTTATGGCAGCTTAACCAAGCGGGGCGAGTCGATTCTTCTTGTGTCCACTTTACCGTGTACAACCTTGTGGCGCTCCCTGCGGCAAATTAACTCCTCCTATCTTTTAACGGGCCGTGTTCACCGACCCACCGTTTTCGTGAACACGTCTATCAATAATTAGTCACAGCTTGTAATCGAAGCGACCATTGGTGACGCGGATGGAATCGCAGCCCGGCTTGTAAAGTGTAAAGGCGAAAGTGCCGGAAACGATGCCAGCTTGCAGGTCCAGCCGCGTGATAGTGAGTGTGCCGCGGCGGTAAGTAAGGGTAGCATCAGTGCTACTCCAGTAACAGTTAGTCTTCCGGTCTAGAAAACTTGCGGCAGCAGTTGATGAGTTTTGAATAGAAAAAGTATTTGGGCTCTGTATTTCTTTTGCCCAGAGAGCAATGGTCTGGAAATCATTGCCCCCCTGACCAGAGATTCTGTATGTACTAATATTTAGTATTCCCCCGCTTGGAAATAGATCGTACGATACCGTGTAATTAGCTGTACCATCACTACCCTGCGGTGTCCATGGTTGCCCGTTGACGAGGCAGCCGAATGTGTTGGCGCCGGTTTGGGTGGCGGGGGGCAGCTGCTCTTCAGGCGTGGGGTCGTTGTCTTTGCACTTCGAGCACTGGGTGAGCAGCAGGCAAGCGGAGTAAAGCAGAAGTTTGCGCATGATTGAAAGTTAAAATGCTCCTTTCAGTGAACCGCTACTTGTGGGAGCTAGCTTGCCCTCTAAACCCACTACAATGTCCAGATTGAGTTCAGTAAACTGGTTCAATTAGCTAAGTACAGAAAACCGCACTAGCAAATGAGTTTCGTGAACCTATATTCTGCCCGTTCTGACGGCCGCTATTGCTGTCCTGAGGCTGTTATTATCCTCTCGACAATCTACTTTTCTCGGATCCTACCCTTGTATTGTTCCAACAGAAGCGAAATTAAGAAGAGGCCGGCAGCACCCCAGAACCACCCCCACGAGAAGCTTTTGCTTTGTGAAAACCGCATGTACACTAAAGGGACAAGGATTATCGATATGAGTGCAAATACGGCCATTTTTCTCATTTAAGGCAGGCGAAATAGATACATCGACGTGTCGAGTCGATGGCAAAGGTTAAGTATGGGAAGGTGTGAAATGTAAGTAAACGAGCGTTTCTTTACTGGCATGATTGACCGCTCAACCGGAGACTTGATTTTTGCCCTGTCGGTGCGTGTCTGCGTCGGCGATCAGCTAGAGACGGTTGCCTCTCTTGCGCTAGGCGAGGGCCATCAGGTGCAGGAGATGGGCACCGGGTGGACATGGTTGAGGGCTCAGAACGTACACAAGGAAAGTCAGTACTTCTCTGTTGGGTTTGCCTTTTATAACAACCGCTTAAGGCAAGTCCATTTGGTTTTTTCGCCCACCCGACTTGAATTATCCAGCAGCTGGGATACGTGGTCGGAAAGCGCCGAACGGCAGCGACTGGGGGAGTACAAGCAGTGGGTACGCGACGAGCTGGGACATGAAGGGCGTTTCCCATGGGGCACCGTGGAGGTTGTATATGACGCAAAAGGTGGCAGCAGTGGTATATCCCTCCGTTACGAATAGGAGCGTTGCCAAACTGCCGAGTAGGTTCAGCGAAACGGTCCTGGCTTAAACGCGCGCTGTTCGAAATAAGGAGTGAATTCTTTGCTCTTCTATGTCATACCGCGTTGCTTCCACTCGGTCGAGGCCTCGGCCTCGTACCGGATGAACTCGCGGCCATAGCCAGGCAGCCCAGAAAGAACCATTGGAAAAGGGCCCTGCCTGGGTACCGCCGCCGTAATGGCGCTCCAGCAACGGAGAAGTGAGGGGCACCCGAGCTATTTCACGCAGTCAACGGCATCCCAAGTTGTTAGCTATCTTTGGCAACTGCCTGTATAGCTAGGCCGCTTTATTCTTTTTAAACCGCTTTTTATCCTCCTTTTCTACCGCGCTTTTATGATTGGTTCTTATCTCCAGCGGCTGGTGCTACGCAGCGGCTTTATCGTCCTTGGCGCCTTCTCTCTCGCGGCGCTGCCCGCTGCCGCCCAGGAAGCGACCATCTCCGACTTGGGAGCGAGTTATTACCGGGGCTTTCGAACCGTGGAGGGGCAGGTGTACTTCATGCTGCGGCAGGAGCGCAACGTCTACGACCTGTTTCACCTCGAGGTATACGGCCGTAACCTGCAAAAGAAAGGCACCACCGACGTGCGCCTGGGCCGCAACTGGTACCAAGGCGATGCCCGCATGGTGGGCGACCAGGCCGTGTTTTACTTTTTCACCGGCAAAGAAGGGTTGTTACTGACCGTCGACGCCACGGGGCAGAAGTTCAAGGAAGTGCGCTTCCCGGCCAACGACGTATGGATGAGCCAGGCCGTGATTATGCCGGCCGGGAACGGTGATTTTTATCTGGCGTACCCCTTCGATTCCGGCAACACCGGTTACGCGGTGGCCCGCTACGGCCCGGATTTGAGCGTGAAGTGGAAAAAGGACTACGCCCCCGAGAAAGGCAAGTACCGCGTGCGCTTTGCCCAGGCCGATGCCGCCCACGTGTACGTCGTCGCCGACCACACCAAGGGCACCTTCGAAGTGGTGTGCCTGGACGGGCCCACCGGCGCCGAGCAACTGCACCAGGATCTGCCGGCCGAGGCCACGTCGCTCACACCCACCTTCGCCGGTCTCGGCTCGAACGGCCACCTGCTGTTGACCGGCACCTACGCGGAGACCGCGCAGAAAACGCCCCTGGTCTCTGTTTCTTCGGCCAACATGCCCCCGCGTGGCGGCTTGTTCACGCTGGCCCTGGGCCCCGATGGCAAGCCGGATTTTCTGACCCGCCTGAGCTACGCCCAGGACTTGGCCGGCAAGCTCAACACCCGCTCCACGTTGCCGCAGTTTACCGTGGGCGAGACACCCGGCGTGAAGGTGCACGCCTTCCTGCCCCGGCCGGGTGGCGGCTACGCGCTGCTGGGCGAAACCTTTAAAACCTTCAGCTTCACCGACCCGCAGTACGAGGCGGCGGGCGGGGTGCGGGCCCCGGGCCTGAACGGCACGGCGGGCCCCGGCCCCCTGCGCCGCGACATCCTTGACTTCGTCGTGTTCCAGTTTACGGCCCAAGGACAGCTGGAATCGCTGCGGCGCATTCCCAAGCCGTACAAAATTTACAGCGACCAGGCAGTAGGCGGGGGCGGCAACGCCGAGTTCAACAACAAAACCGTGTACGCCTACCGCTTTCTCTACCAACGCGACCCGGCGAAGCTGCCCGAAGTGGTATTCTTCAACTGGCACCAGGGCTTGCTCTACGTCAACAGCCTGAAGCCGGCCACCGACGCGCGCGACAACCTTTTCACCCGCCGCTACCTCGACCAACCCGCCGTGCCCGGGGGACCCGACCTGGGCGAGCTCACCGTGCGCACCTACTCCAACGACATCGCCGGCGCCATCGACTACGCCCCCGCCGCGCTCTTCTTTGACGAAGTACTGCCGCACGCGCCCGGCAAGTTTCTCTACAGCCACTACGATCCGGCCACGTCCCGCCTGCACCTGCAAGTGCTGGACGTACCCGGCAACTAGCGAAGGACTACCTGCTTGATCTATTCCGGTTTATTGCCTGCTTCTCTATCATGAAACCTCCTATCCGCCTCTTCTTTCTGGCTTTCCTAGCCGTACTGCTGCCCTTGGCCAGCCAAGCCCAACAGATGCAGGAAATTCGCGGCGTGCCCCAGCCGCCCCAGGTGCTGCCACTCGACGATCAGGGCTACGCGTTGTTCTACCGCAGTGAAGCGGGAGAAGAGGGGCAGGACATCTATGCCCTGCGCCTGCTCGACCCCGCCCTGAACGTGCGGCACCAGTATGCGTTGCCCGTGCCCGTGGGCGCCGCGATGCTACCCCGCCTGGACGGCAAGACGACGTTTGCGCTGCCCTTCCATGACCAGAGCGCGGCCCGGCTGTCGCTCTACACCTTTAATCCGCAAACCGGGGCCCAGCTCCGCCGTGATCTGGTGGCCGAGCCGGACCGTCGCCGTGTGCCCACCGGCCGTCCCCTGATCGCCATGACGCCCACGGAGGGGTTCTGTCTCGTGCAACCCTTCCGCCGGGACACGGCGGGCTACACGGTGACGGTGCTCGACAAAGACCTCAAAACCCAGTGGTCGCGGATGTATTTCCCCGCCGACTTGCGCCAGCACGTGCCCCTGCAAGTGGCCGTGAGCAAGGACCTCATCACCTTGGTGTTGTCTGATTCCTACACCGTGAACCCCAACACGCCCAAGCAACGGGGCGTCACGGACCTGGCCGTGCTGGGCCTGGACCGCGGCACCGGCAAGATGCTGTTCCGCACGCCAGTTCGCCAGGACAAGTTCACGCTCCTGCCCACGCAGCTGCTGCCCCTGGCCGACGGCCGCGTGGTGGCCGCCGGCGTGTATACCCAGCCCCAGGCCACGCGCCGGGACAGCGTGCTGGGCGTATTCATGACGGCGTACCGCGCCGACGGGCAGGCCGTTGCCCCTACCCTGACGCCCTGGGCGGAACTAGCCGCAGCGACCGGAGAGCCGGCGCTGGGCCGCCGCCTGTACGAGGGCAAGGGCAGCTTCCGCCTCCTGGAGCTGCTGACCACCACCGGCGCCGACGCCACGCTGGTGGCCGAATACGGTGCTGCGCAGCCGGGCCCGTTTGTGGTGCTGACCTACCCCGCGGCGGCCGGGGGGGCGGCCACCGTCTACCCGGTGGCGCGCACCTTCAAAACCCTTGGCACGCCCGCTGAGCAGCGCCTGAGCAGCTACCGTGGCGTCATTGGCCGGCAGGGCGAGCCCACCCTGGTCTACACCGGGGTAGAGGGCAACCAGGCTTATGCCTACGCCACGGTGCTCGCCAACACGCCCACGCGCTCCGCCACGCGCGCGCTGACCGAAGCCGAAAAGTTGCCCGAGCTGCCGGCCTACTCGGCCACACCGCCCATGGCCAGCAGCCCGGCCCTGGACCGGCTGACCGGCCGGCTTGGTTCGCTGCAGCAGAAGCTGAACACCGGCGTCGAAGCCGTGAACAAAGCCGTGAACGGTCCGCAGGGTCCGCCCGTGGTGAACTATCAGCCTGACCAATTGGCCAATTTCGTGGTTGGTCCCCGCGGCCAGGTGTTGGTGTACCGCTACGAAATCAGCCGCAAGATGCTGCGCTACCAGCTCCAGCCCCTGAAATAAGGGCGTGCTTAGAAAACGGAATAAGTAGTATGTTAAGGGAAACGAGCGTAATTTTCTCGTCTCTCTTTTTGCGCCCTCGCTTCTATGCACGTGTGGTATTCTCAATTCGCGTGGGCCCGTTTGTTGGCCGCAGCTGCAGGGGTAACCCTGCTCTGGGCGTGCGCCGGGGGGCGTCCGGCCCGATTGCCTTCCCCGGCCACGCCGTTGGCCGTGTACGGCGACACGCTCCGGCTCGGGGCCTTCACCGCCGGGGACACGCTCTACTTCAGCTATCCGATGTACTACGCCCACGCGGCGGCCGTGCACTACGGCGTCCGCGTCGTGGCGCGCGGCGATTCCGTGCACGCCGCGCAACTGGTCTACCCCACCGCCGAAACGGCTGTGTGGGAAGGCTCTGCCGGCGCGGCGGCGTTCTACCGCCGTTACCGCCCGCAGGCTCGGGTGCTGGCCCAGAGCCACCGGCCGCGGGTCCGCCAACTGGCCCAACTTGATAACGTGCTACGGCGCATTTACCACCACACGGCCGTTGGTACGCACTTTCCCGCGGACCTGTACGCGCTGGAGTGGGGCGCCCGCTGGTCGGTGGTCGACGACCGCTCCAATGGCTTGCACGCCCACCGGGCGGTGCAACAGGTGCTGGGCCTGCCGCTACAACCCATATGGCTGGACCGCAAGCCGCGCATGGACTAACACCCCTGGCCAGAAGTTGAAACCAGAACCCCTAAAGGTTTAGTGAAACGGTCGGAAAGTAAACGAGCGTATTCTTGGAAGATAATCTCTCTTGGTAAGGTGTTATGGAGTACCCCGCCGTTCCCGGTGAATTCATGCGTTGGTTCAAATACCACAGCGAGCGACATTTTGCCGAACTACAGCTGGACGTCGAGGCCTACGGGCTACAGCACCAACCAGGAACGCACTGGCGGCCGGGGTTGACCGAGCCCGCACTCGAGGCGTTTCAAGCGGCCTTGGGATTCGATTTTCCGGAAGAATTGCGAGCCTTTTACCGGGTCATGAATGGTACGACTGTGCCGGGGGTCAACGTGTACGGGGAATGCGGCACCCCCTATGACTTTGCGCCCATCTATTTTTCTTACCCCGAACACCTGCCCTACATCCAGCAGCGCATTGCGGAACTCTTGGCCATCAAGGGCCTCACCCTTGACCGGATGAAAGAAAAGGCCATCCCCTTTATCTTCCCAATCAACGACTTTTATTTTCTAATTATCGACCGGAAGACAAATCCGGTGTATTTCCTGACGCCGGTTTCCCCGACGCGACGCAATCCGCAACCCGATGTTTACGGCTCGCTCTGGACGGATACGCTTCAGGGCTGGCTAATAAAAGACGCCTTCGCCCGAACCACCCATGTGAATGACGCGGAGGAGTTTCCAGACCGAGAACGAAACCCCAACTATTGGACCAGCGAAGAGGAAGCCCGATGAGCGTTGCGTAGCATTCCAATTCAATCAAACGGTCAGAATCGCTTAAATGAGGGGTTTCTTTACCTAAACTATAAGCGCAAAAAGGGATGAGATATTTTTTGTTGGTGTTAGCGTGTCTATTGAGCCTATCGCTGCTGGGTTGGTGCTTGCTATGGGCTATGGCGTATGCTAGTGGCCACAATATTCCCGTCGAAACAGACTATTTCTTTGCTGCAGCAATACTGGCTAATGTTGGATTGCTATGGCTCGTCGTGGCGTGGATACGCAGAGGCAAACGTACAGAAATGCAACAGCAGGAAGAGACGTCGTAGCGACTTGCCCAAGCCCACGGCATTTACCGGCGTGGACCAGCCGTCCCATAACCTTGCGACAGGACGGGTTTAATTAAACGGTGATTCGAGTAGTAGAGCTACTTTTTCAAACTCAAAGTCTGGACGCAATTACTACTCGCTGCTTAGAAATCGCTGCCTTAAGTTTTTTAACTCTTTTAAGGAAGTTCGTTTAAACGTGGTGGTGGTTTTGAAGTAGCCTTCGGGTTTATCCGTGACGAGGACCTTGACTAAGCGTGTCGGCGTGAGATCCAGTATGCGTTCGCGGTAGACATTGGCGCTATCGAAGACGATCAAACTATCTCCGAATGCTCGGTAAGAATTCTCGTCGAGTATGTTCCCATAGACGAGATGGAGCGCTTTATGGTCCTTCGTGTACATGTGGCCGTTGGCCCCTGGCTTTACCTCTACGACGTTGCTAAAGGGCGTGCTGTCATTGCTGAGCTGGCCTTCGATATAAACAGTTTGCAAATACCACACGCCAAGAATCGAGGGCTTCTCCCTGGGGGTGGCTAGCGTATGCTCCAACCCAACCTGATCGGCTGGGCTCGCGCTTTTGCAAGCCGACAGTAGTAGCGAAACGCTCCACAATGCTCCCCTGACAAGTTCATATATTCTCATGCGGCAATGATAACCGCAAATCGTCGGGCTTTAGAGTCGATAGCGCTAAGTATTTCATTCAAGAAAACGGTGGTTCAAGCAAGGGAGCATTTAGATTGGTACTAGGTCGCGGTAACGTGCGCTTCAGTCTTGAAATTGAAACGCAATGGGACCGGTGCCCAAGCTGTCGGTCAACCGCTGGAACTGCGCGGGCGTGAGGGGTTTGCTGATTAAGGCCTGAATGGCGGGGTCCCCAGGGTCGGTATTCCGGTCATTGCGGACGGCAAACCAATAGTAACGGGGCCCGGATTGGATAAACACGTACCCGGCTTTGTGGCCGACCCGGGAAACGTCTTGAAAACGGTCATAGTCTACACCGTTAGGGCCCCGGTAAAAGAGGCTGTAGCCGGCCCCTGACGGGTCATGGGCGACGTAATACGGGCCGTAAATGGGCGTTTCTCGGGTGAAGAAGTCCATGCAAGCCGACAAGCTGCTACCGAGCACGAAGAGCAGCAGCCATACTACGGCATATCGGGTCGCCACCCAGCGGTGGCCAGCGGAAAAGCTGTTTAGAAAGCGCATGGCGCAAGCTACCTCACTGGGCTTAGGAAAACGGTCGGATTCGCCAAAACGAGGCTTATTGTTGGAGCCTTTTCAAGTAAAAGTGAATAGCGGACAAGGCGCCCACACAATGGCGGTCCCAGTGCGCGTCAAAATCAAACTTGAATTGCCACAACGCATTTTCCTGACAGTCAGGTTGGCCTAACTGGAAGACCAAGAGAGCATTGCGAACGTCTTTGTAGATATCCCCTACATCGTCCAGCAAGTCACCGCAAACCGGGGTGTGCTCCATGTCGTCGAGGGGGTCAAACACTAGCCAGTAATAGCGGGCTTCTCCCAACCGCTCCGCGATGCTGGAAAGGGTCGCCTGAAAGGTAGTGGCGGCCAAGGGGTCGTCATAGTCCTGTTCCGATTGCAGGTCAACCCACGGCAAGGCAGATGCAGCATCATACAAGCTGACCAAGTACCGACGAGTTGCCAGCAGAAAGTCCTGCGGCAGACCGGGCTCCGGTTGCTCGATGAAGGCACAAAAGGCCACCGCGGCTTGGTAGTAGGCCGTAAAGGTTGGGGCTTTGAGAATCTCTTCGGTAGACTGTTGGCGGTCCATAATGCCAGTTCAAGAAAACGGTCCGAAGGTAGACGAGGCCCTACTCGACTTCGAGAATAAAACCGGGTACGTCTTGCTCGGCGTCCCGAAACGTTTGGAGCACTCGTTCCGCGTACTGACCCAGGTGTTCTTGGCTTTGGGCAAAGTCCTGCCACACCACGGTTAACGGAACATCAACACACCTGATACAGTCCCACAGTGCATCCAGATTTTCCCCGTAATAATCGGGGAACGAGAGCTTCTGTTTGAGGTGGGCGTGTAATACCGGCTCGCTCGTCATCTCGGCCCCTGATAGAAAAATTTTCATCTCGGAAGTTACTGAACAGCGTTCATCTCAACGGTGGTCAAAGTTGCCGCATTATCAGATAATGTAATTGACCCTACAACTACCCTCCAAAAAACGGTCGATTTCTGGACGCTTGCAGTACCCGCCTCCACGGCCCCAGAAACACGGTTTTTCAGGGCCGTTTTTGTCATCCTTTTTTGGACGCCTAGTAAATACGTATTTTGGTTAACGTGACTCGACTTCTCGGACAGCTTTTATGATGTTGGCGTTACATAGAAGAAGTGCTGATCATTGGGCCTATCAACTTGATACAACCACCTCTTCTGCAGCAGTGCAGAAATGCCTTGTTTAATGTGCGTGTAGGAGAGGTCCGCTTTGGGGTAGTTCCACTTGATGAACATTTCGATGCGCCATAAATCAACGCCTCTACAGTCACCCTGCGAGTCAAAATCGACATCTAGTTCAAGAACTTTGGTTTTGAAGTGGCAGCCAATGCCGTGAAAACCAAAGCTAATCCCCTTTGTCTTACCACTCATGCCCATGCGGGCCGTACGCTCCGCACGCGAGACGCGGGTAAAATCGAGCTGAAACTCCTCCCGTAAGAAGCGGCAGAGCCGGTCCGCTTGTTTTACCCACTCTTCTACATAGGTGAAGAGCTGCTGCTCCGACGCCGTTAAGGGCTCACGCGCAACCGGTAGCCCTGGCCGTGGACGCAAAGCACGAGCTAGGATTGGATCTGGCTCCAGGGATTGAATAACAAACTGCCCAATCGCTTCTTGCTGCGCGGTCCCAAGTAGCAGTAAGTCTCCCACCTGAAGCCTTTTCCTCACTTCATCGGCTATTTTTAGTTTGGCTGCTTTCGTTTCCCCCAAGACTAGCGGGCCATCAGGTAAGCTATTTACCGTTAGCGTCGCCAGAACCGAGGCTCCTACTCGCCAACAGCAGCAACCAAAGTCCTCCTCTAACCGAGGCAAAGGTTGCAGTCGGACAGGAGGAGGCGACACATAAGAAAGGGCACCTTGTAGCAGCATCTTTTTGAGAAAATACCAAGAGCCACCAACTTACTTTATTTCACCCATACCTCGAAAATGTTGCTTTACATAAGACTAGATAAGTGATACCTTGAAAAAGTGGCGGTTTTAGCCTCCTTGCGCGGCTTGGTACCGGCGTGGTACTTCGCTAATATTGTGAAGCTTCCACCCTATTCTTGATTTTGCTTAGCGGGCCAGAAATAGGCCCTATTGATAGCTGAACAAGTGCGTTAGTTTAACCTCACCTTTTCCATCCTGGTAGACGGTTTTTGTAAGCTGATGCTGGGCATTGTAATACCACTGGGTGCGGCTGACCAGAACGCCTTTTTCTGAGGACGTTTCCTTCGATTTAACCTGGCCGTTATCGTCGTAGTGGTACGTGGTGGTGTACTGGGGCCAGTAGCCTTTATTCTCGGGCTTAAGATGGCTTGGGCTGCCATCCGCTTCGTTGTACCAAGTACGAGTGCGGCGATGACCACCCGGGAAGTAGGCAATTTCCTCTACCCAAATCAAGCGCTGCCGGTCATAGGAGAAATGCTGACTGACGCGCCCCAGGCTATCGTAGACCCAGGTGTAGCGGTTTTGGGACGAGTAGTGCAACTTGGGGGCATAATAGCTTACCAGCCTGCCCTGCGCATCATAGGCGTAGTTGATGACGCTGGTCTTCTCCCAGGTGCGACGTTTTCGAAAATCAGAATCGACCAGAATGCAGCCGCCGGGCCTTCCATTGCCCTTATCCATGTTTTTCTTCTGGCGACGCTCAGAAGTAAGACGCTCCTCCCGCGTTAGTCGGTTAAGATGGTCGTGGAAATAGCGTGTCTTGATCTGGTCGCCTCGTTCATCAGTCTCAAGGCGCTCAACCAGCATCGTATCCCGGTAACGGGACTGTTCCGTGCCCGTGCTCGCCATGTATTCATGCGATAGCCGGTACTTGCTGTATTGTTCCTCCAATACCCGACCATTTTGGTGATAGGTGCGGGTAAGAACCAGTTGCCGGGCCGTACTATCCACTCCCAAGTACTGATACACTTGGCATTTTGCAGGCCTGGCCACCTCGCGGCCCACGGGCTTCGGGTCGTCGTTCTGGTTGGCACTTGCGGAACCCAAGGCCTCAACAGCCTGCGCGAACAGCATTATCAGAGTTAGAGAATTCACCATTATCCATTATAAGGACAGCAAGGTGTAGAATATTCGAGAAGCTAAGGTAGAATAGGTTTGCCTTATGTGCTGAAAATCACGGTTCACAACAGGTTAAAGTTGCTTACATACCTATTCCACCTCCTCGGCTGTACTGCTGCTCAGCCTAGTGGAGGCACTGCTGAGCTATCTGGCGCTACGCCTCCTGCTCCAGTTGCTGATTGAGTTCCTGCACCAGCTCATGGATGTGTCTCGTCTTTGAAGCCGTATAACGTTTTCTGAACGGTGGTGTACAGATGTGACAAGATCGGGTGGAAAAGCAGGTATAACATGCTATAAACGTTCTTTTACAGGGCTTTACACACCCTGCCTTGCTGGGCCCCGACATACCAAAGGCCGCCCGGGCCGCACCGTTCACTACGGATTGGGGCAAGTTCGCTCACGCCAGGGGGGCGTTCAGGTGCCCAAATGTGCCGTTCGGTTTTTTCAGCAGCATTTCTGAAAAACTACCGGCAATTTACGGCGCACCCGCCCGCTATGAAAATACCCGTCCCGCCTTCCGAATCCCCCTCCGCTGCCGATCGGCGTCTTGCCGAGCTTGAGGCGGAGCTGGCCACGCTGCGCGCTGTGGCCGCCGTCACCGAGCACAGCCCCAACCTGCTGATCCGCCTCGATGCCGCCGGCACGCGTGCGTACGCCAACGCGGCGGCCTGCGCCTTCGAGCAGCAGCTGCCCGCCGCGGCGGCAGCCGAGTTGCAGGCCCGTCTGCGCGAGCAGGCCGCGGCCTGTCTGGCGGCGGGCCACGCGCTACGCACGGAGCTGGGCAGCGGCGGCCGCTACTTCACGCTCACGGCCTGCCCCGAGCCCACCACCAACTCTGCCACGCTCTACTTCACCGACATCACTGAGCACTATCAGGCCGAGCAGCTAGTCACCCAGCAGCGCGACTTCTTCCAGAGCGTGCTCAACGAGCTGCCCGGCGACGTGGCCGTGTTCAGCGCCGAGCACCGCTACATCTTCCTGAATCCGGCCGCCATCAAGAACCCTGAAATCCGGACCTGGATTGTGGGCAAGGACGACTTCGAGTACTGCGAATACCGCGGCTTCTCGCCCGAGCGCGCCATGGGTCGGCGGCAGTACTTCACCCAGGCCCTCACCTCGCGCACCGAAGCAGCCTGGGAAGAGGAGCTGCGCCTGCCCGAAGGCACCAAGTATTTCCTGCGCCGCTTCCTGCCCATCTACCGGCCCGACGGCACCCTGAACTTCATGCTCGGCTACGGCCTCGACATCACCGACCGCCGCCGCACCGAGGAGCTGCTGCGCGAGAGCGACGAGATGCTGCGCGAGCAGCAGGCCTTCCAGCAGCTGGTGCTCGATGTGATTCCGGCCGCCGTGTACGTGCGCGACCAGGGCCGCACCACCTTCGCCAACCGCGCCATGCAGGAGCTCAACGAGCTGGCCCGCGGCCAGACCAAGCGCGTACGGCAGAACCCCAAGGGGCAGGAGGCCCGCGAGGTGGCCCACTACGCCCAGGTGGACGCCCAGGTGCTGGCCAGCGGCCAGGCCGTGCGCAGCGAAGACTCCCTCACGCTGGCCAACGGCGAAGTGCGCTGGTTCCAGACCGTAAAATGCCCCTTCCCGCGTCCCGACGGCACGGTGCTGGTGCTGGGCGCCAGCACCGACATTACGGCCAGCAAGGAAGCCCGCCTGCGGGTGGAGCGCAGCGAAAAGCGCTACCGCGACCTGCAGCACTACGCCTTGGCCCTCATCTACACCCACACCCTCGACGGGCAGATGCTGACCGTGAACCCCGCCTGCGCCCAGCTCATGGGCGTGCCGGCCGAGGTGCTGGCCGCCGGCCGCCTGGCCCACGCCCTGGCCCCGCCGCTGCGGCCCCGCGTCGAAAACTACCTGCGCACGCTCAATACCGAGGGCGAGGTGCGCGGGGTGGTGCGCGTGAGCACCGCCGCCGGCCAGACGCACTTCGTGCTTTACCACAGCCACCGGGTGCAGGAAGCCGGGCAGGAGCCCTACGTCATCGGTTACGGCCAGGATATTACCGACCGGGTGCTGGCCGAGCAGGAGCTGAAGCGCGCCAAGAAGGTGGCCGAAACCGCCGCCCAGGCCCGCACCACCTTCCTGGCCAACATGAGCCACGAGATCAGGACGCCGCTGAACGGGGTGCTGGGCATGGCCGCGCTGCTGGCCAAAACCAAGCTCACCGCCGAGCAGCACGAGCAGGTGGCCATCATCCACTCCTCGGGGCAGCACCTGCTGGCCGTCATCAACGACGTGCTCGATGTGGCCAAGATTACCTCCGGCAAGCTCGAGCTGGAGCAGACCGCCTTCAACCTCTGCGACTCGGTGGGGCAGGCGGTGGCGCCGCTGGCCCAGCAGGCCCGGCAGCGGGGGCTGGAGTTTCGGGCCGAGCTGCCCGGTGCCGACTGTCCCTGGGTGCTCGGCGACCCGTTCCGCCTCAATCAGATTCTACTTAACCTGCTCAGCAACGCCATCAAGTTCACGCACTACGGGGCCGTCACGCTCAGCAGCCGGCTGCTGGCCGACAGCGCCGATAAGGTCACGGTGGAGTTCCGGGTGTCGGACACCGGCATCGGCATCCCGGCCGACAAGCTGGACTACATCTTTGAAAGCTTCACCCAGGCCAAGGCCGACACCGCCCGGCAGTTCGGGGGCACGGGTCTGGGCCTGAACATCAGCCGGGCCTTGGTAGAGCAGTTTGGCAGCCGGCTGGTAGTGGAATCCACACCCGGGCAGGGCAGCACCTTCTGCTTCAGCCTCACCCTGCCCAAAGCGGCCGCGCCGCTGAGCGTGACGGCTCCCATGCCCCAGGACGGCGCCCTGGAGGGCCTGCGGGTGCTGCTGGTGGAAGACAACACCATCAACCGGCTGGTGGCCCGCCAGATGGTGCAGAGCTGGGGCGGCCACGTCGATGAGGCGCCCGACGGCCTGGTGGCTCTGGAGCTGTTAGAGAAAAACCGCTACGATGTGGTGCTGATGGACATTCAGCTGCCGGGCATGAGCGGGCTCGACATTACCCGGCACATCCGGCAGCACGCCGATGCTTCCCGCGCCGGGGTGGCCATCCTGGCCCTCACGGCCAACGCCTACCAGTCGGATATGCAGCAGTACCTGGCCGCCGGCATGAACGACTGCCTGGCCAAGCCCTTCGATGAGGCCGAGCTGTGCCACAAGCTGCAGGCTTTGCGCCCGGCCGCCGCCATGCTCTACGACCTGAGCAAGTTCCGGGCCCTGGCCCACGGCAACGCCGACTTCGTGCCCGACATCATCCGCTCATTTCTGCACGATATCCCGCCCAGCCTAAACCAGCTGCGCGAGGCCGTAGCCAGTGGCCGCTGGACCGAGGCCCGCCGGCTGGTGCACTTCATCAAGCCCAACCTGGAGGCCCTGGCCGTGGCCGGCACTGCCCCGCTGCTCGCCGAGCTGGATACCATCAGTCCGGTAACCCTCGAAAACCCTGGCCCCATGCTGGAGGTAGTCGGGCAGCTGACGGCCGCCGTGGGCATGGTGCTGGAGCCACTGGCCCGGGAGCTGCCGGGGTAGGGTAGGGGCGAGGCTGCAGCGCGGACTTGGTAGTTCGCGCTACAAACTGCGCAGCCGGGCCATCAGGGTCTGCTCGTAGCTTTTGCCGATGGGCACCTCGAAGCTGCCGAGCTGCAGGTGGCCATCGGCTACGCTGTCGATGAGTCGGGTATTGACCATGTAGGAGCGGTGTACCCGCAGGAAGTGGGCGAAGGGCAGCTGCTCGTCGAGGGCCTTGAGGGTTGCGTGCACGATATGCTTGCGGGTGGCCGTGACCAGCGTGCAGTAGGCCGACATGGCCTCGATGTAGAGCACCTGGTCGAAGTCCAGGCGCAGCAGCTTGTTGTTAGTGCGGATGAAGAGGGAATGGTCGTCGGCGTGCAGGTCGGTGGTGGCAGGAGCAACGGCGGCGTGGCTGGCCAGCCGCTCCCGCACCCGGGCCACGGCCTGCAGGAAGCGGGCGTATTCGAGGGGTTTGAGCAGGTAATCGGTTACGCGCAGCGCGAAGGCATCAACGGCAAACTGGGCGTGCGAGGTCACCAGCACTACTTCCGGGCCGGGCGTGGGCAGCAGCTTCACCAGCTCCAGGCCCGTGAGCTGGGGCATCTCGATATCGAGCAGCAGCAGGTGGGGCAGGGGCTCCTGCTCCAGCAGCGGCAGCAACGCCACGGGGTCGGCCAGGGAGGCCTGCACCTCCAGCCCCTCCGTGATGCGCACGAACTGCTCCAGCGTGAGCCGGTTCATGGTGTTGTCATCGACAATAACGCAGGTAAGTGGGGTAGGAGCGGGCATAGGTTGGGCGACAGGCAGGCGTGACGCTGATAATTATGCCCCATGATACGGATAAGTCGGCAATCGGCCCGCCGGCATCCCCTGGGCCAGGCGCTTCGGCTACCGTTGCGCCCCATTCGGATACGTGGGCGGCGGTTTCAGTAAATACTCCGGCAGGCAAGCCGCAAGGCAGGCAACTTCAGACAGGCAGTGCAGCACATCAGTCCGCTGCCTGTCCTGCCCGCGCCGAGTCCCGTTTCCCACACCTAGCCTGCCCTACTCATGTACCATTCTACCCCCGCCGCCCCTGCGTGCGAAGACAACGCGCCGCTGTACCATTTCGCCGCCCTGGGCCGGCTGGCCAACGCCCCCGCCTTCGTGCGCGAAATCAAACAGGTGTTTCTGCAGGACACGCCGGCCCGGCTGGCGGGCCTGGAAGCGGCTATTGCCGCGGCCAACTGGGGCCTGGTGGCCCGGGAGGCCCACAGCCTCAAGTCGATGATGGGCCTGCTGGGTTTGCGGCAGTCCATGCACCTGCTGCGGCAGATGGAGCAGGCCGCCGACTCGCGCCCCGCCCAGCAGCACATGCCCATTTGGCTGCGGAGTTTGCGCCTGTCGGTGGCCCCGGTGCTGCTGGCTCTCCACAATGAGCTACGCGCCGGCAGCTGCGCAGCGAGTCAGCTAGAACCGGCCTGAGGCACGGAAAGCGGCCATTCAGCTTCGTTTTCACCTGATTCAGTGAATAGTCCGGCTTCCGCAGGGAGGCCGGGGTAGGTTCGTAGCCGATAGCCGCCGTCAGCAGTACGGTTTATTTCAACCTCCGCCCCATGAACCAGCAAAACATCATCATGCTCTGCCAGCAGGACTGGAGCCTGCCGCTGGGCACCAACGCCCGCAGCCTGGCCTGGGAACTGTCGGCCCAAAACCGGGTGCTCTACGTGAACCTGCCGCTGGACCTGCACACCGTGGTGCGTGGCCTGCGGCGCGGCCAGACCAGGCAGCACTGCCGCCGCTTGCTGGGCCGTACGCCCAGCCTCGAGCAGGTGAGCCCCGGCATCTGGGTACTCACGCCCGCCTGCCTGGCTCTGTCCATCAATTGGGTGCCCTGGGCCTGGCTGTTTGCCCTGCTCAACGGCCTCAATGCCTGGCTGCTGGCCCGCAGCATC
Source organism: Hymenobacter yonginensis (assembly GCF_027625995.1). Lineage (NCBI taxonomy): Bacteria > Pseudomonadati > Bacteroidota > Cytophagia > Cytophagales > Hymenobacteraceae > Hymenobacter > Hymenobacter yonginensis. Next base: position 143,445 of record NZ_CP115397.1, on the reverse strand, counting down.
GGGCGTGCCACCCAAGCCCTGGGCTTTCACGACGCCACGCTGTTGGTGGATGGCATCATCTTCCCAGCCACCGAGCTCAAGCGTCGGCTGCGGCCCGCCCGCTTCGTGTACTACCTGCGCGACTACATGCTCACCGTGCCCTACTTCCGGCGCCACGGCCCCGCCGCCGAAGCCTGCCTGCTAACCCAGGCCGACGTGGTGGCTACCAACTCGGCCTACCTGGCCGACTACGCCCGCCGGCACAACCCCTGGAGCTACGACATTGGGCAGGGCTGCCAGCTGGCTAGCTACCAGCCCGCCCTCGATTACGCCGAGCCCGCCGACCTGGCCGCCGTGCCCCACCCGCGCCTGGGCTACACCGGCTACCTCACCACCGTGCGGCTGGACCTGCCTTTGCTGGAGCAGCTGGCCCGCCAGCGCCCCGACTGGCACCTGGTACTGGTGGGGCCCGAGGACGAGGACTTCCGCCGCAGCGCCCTGCACCAGCTGCCCAACGTGCACTTTCTGGGCAACAAGCGGCCGGAGCTGCTGCCGGCCTACGTGCAGCACCTCGAGGTGTGCCTCAACCCCCAGGTGGTGAACGAGGTGACCCAGGGCAACTACCCGCTCAAGATTGATGAGTACCTGGCCATGGGCAAGCCCGTGGTGGCCACCCACACCCGCACCATGGAGCTGTTTGCCGACCACGTGGCCCTGCCCCGCAACGAGGCCGGCTGGCTGGCCGCCCTCGAAGAAGCGCTGCAAAACCCGCAGCCCGAACGCGCCGCGCGGGGCATGGCCTTCGCCCGCAGCCACACCTGGGCCGCCAGCGTGGCCCGCCTCTACGCCGCTTTGCATCTGACCAGCTCCCTGTCCGTTTCTGCCACGCCTGTTCCTGCTACGCACCATGCCTGCTAAAATCCGAGTACTCCAGACCATCCGCCAGGGCCGCATCGGCGGGGGCGAAACCCACGTGTTCGACCTCGTGCAGGCCCTCGACAAAAGCCAGTTTGCGCCCGTGGTGCTGGCCTTCACCCCCGGCCCACTCGTGGACCGGCTCACCGAGCTAAACATTCCGGTGCACGTCATCGAAACCGAGGTGCCGTTCGACGTGCGCTGCTGGGGCCGGGTGCAGCGGCTGCTGCGAGAGGAGCGCATCGACCTGGTGCATGCCCACGGCACCCGGGCCCAGTCGAACACGTTTTGGGCAGCGCGGCGGCTGGGGCTGCCGCTGCTGTACACGGTGCACGGCTGGTCGTTTCATCCCGACCAGAGCCCGCTGCACCGCCGCTACCGTCAGCTCAGCGAGCAGCTGCTGATGGCGCAGGCCGCCGGTACCATCTGCGTGTCGGATAGCAACTTCCAGGACGGCCGCGCCTTCAGCCGCATGGAACGGGCCACGGTCATCAAAAACGGCATCGACCCCAGCCGGTTCCAGCCGGCGGCCGAGGCCGGCTTCCGGGCCGAGCTGGGCGTGGGACCCGACACCGTGCTGGTGGGCTGCGTGGCCCGCCTCACGGCCCAGAAAGACCCGCTGACCCTGATTCGGGCCGTAGCCGCCCTGCCCGCCGACCTCGACGTGGTGGTTGTGCTGGTGGGCGACGGCGAGCTGCGCGCCCCGGCCGAAGCCCTGGCCCGGCAGCTGGGCATGGCCAAGCGGGTGCGCTTCGTGGGCTTCCGCCAGGACGTGCCGGCCGTGCTGCGCGCCCTTGACATCTACTGCCTACCCTCGCTCTGGGAGGGCCTGCCCATCGGGGTGCTGGAGGCCATGGCCTGCGGCCGCCCCGTAGTGGCCACGGCCGTGGACGGCACCCGGGAGCTGCTAACCCACGGCCACAATGGCTGGCTGATTCCGCCCGCCGACCCGGCCGCGCTGGCCGCCGCCCTGGCCCACTTGGCCGCCCGGCCCGTGCTGCGGGCGGCCCTGGGCGCGCAGGCCGCCCACACCGTGCAGACCGGCTTCAGCGTGCAGGGCATGACCCGGCAGGTGGAGCAGCTCTACCGCCGCCACGCCGCCTGACCCCGCGTTTTTCGCCCTGCCTGATTGCCGCCCCGCTACCGCTACTACCTCACCTTTTGCAACTCATTTTTCATGAAGAAGAATCTACTTATCGTTGATGATGAGCCCGCTATGCAGCTCATTCTCACCCGCTACTTCAGCGCCGACTACACCGTGGTGACGCAGGCCAACGGGGCGCTGGCCCTGCAGTGGCTCAATGCCGGCCACGCCGTGGACGCCATCGTGGCCGACTACCAGATGCCCGTGATGGACGGCCCCGCCTTCATCGAGCAGGTGCGCCGCCACCCCCTGCACCGCCACGTGCCGCTGCTGGTGCTCTCGGGCAAAGAGGAAACCAGCAGCAAAATCCAGTGCCTGCGCCACGGCGCCGACGACTACCTGGTAAAACCCTTCAACCCCGAGGAGCTGGAGCTGCGCCTGCGGGTAATGCTGCGCCGCATGCCCCGCGACTAACGCCGCACCCCCGCGCCACCCTTCGCTAAACCAGAAAAGCTATGCAGATACTCTTACCCACCTCCGCCATCGAAACCAAAGCCAACGTCATACTTGACGCCGGCAGATACACTTTCCGCGCCTCCGTGCTCAAGCGCGTGCTGGACGTGACGGTGGCCGCTACGGCGCTGCTGCTGCTCGCGCCGCTGCTGCTGCTGGTGGCCCTGCTCATCCGGCTTGAGTCGCGGGGGCCGGTGCTGTACCATTCGCCCCGGGTAGGGCAGGGGTACCGGGTGTTCCGGTTCTGGAAATTCCGCTCGATGCGCGTGGATGCCGACCAGCTGCTAACCAGCATGCAGGGCCGCAACCAGTACGCCGCCGCTACGACTGGCTCTGCGGCCCCAGCGGCGGCCGGGGCCGGCTGTCCGGGCTGCGGGGCCGCGGCGGGGGCCTGCGCCAGCGTGCTGATTGATGGGCAGGGCCAGCCGGTGTGCGAGGCACTGCACCGCCGGCAGCGGCAGGCCCGGGGCGCGGCCACCTTCGTGAAGATTGCCAACGACCCGCGCATCACCCGGGTGGGGCGCTTCATCCGCAACACCAGCATCGACGAGCTGCCCCAGCTCTGGAACGTGCTCTGCGGCGACATGAGCCTGGTGGGCAACCGCCCGCTGCCGCTCTACGAGGCCGAAAAGCTGACCACCGACCAGGCCGCCGCCCGCTTCATCGCGCCGGCCGGCCTCACCGGGCTCTGGCAGGTCAGCCGGCGCGGCAAGGCGGGCGGCCTGTCGGAGCAGGAGCGCAAGGAGCTCGACAACGAGTACGCCCGCTGCCACAGCCTGCGCACCGATTTCGGGATTCTGCTGCGCACCATCCCGGCTTTATTTCAACAGGAAAACGTCTGATTGCCATGAACAAGGCCTTGCTACTCTTGCTGCTCCCGCTGCTGCTGGCGGCCAGCCGGCCGGCGGCAGCCCAGGTATCGGCGGCGGTGCCGTCGGGCGGGCGCGGCGCTGGCCAGCCTGCTTCGGCTGCGCAATCCGCCTCGGCAGCGCCGCTGGCCCCGCGCGCTGCCTGGGAAGCCCGGTTTTTCGACGCTCCGGAGCTCACGCTGCCTGTGCTGGTGGAGGCGGCCGTGCGCCGCTCGGCCGAGCTCAAGGCCCTGGGGGCCGAGCGGGCCATGGTGCGCGAGGATTTGCAGATGGCCCGCAAGGCCATTCTGGGCAGCGTGCTGCTCACCAACAGCATCGGCTACGGCAACATCGCCAACGTGGCCCTGGCCGACCAGAGCGTGGCCGCCGTGCGCACCGCCAACTCGGCCCGCCACTACGCCACCGGCCTCAACTTCAACCTGCCCCTCGACCGCCTCCTGAATCGCCCCCACCAGATTGCGCGCCAGAAGCTGCAGGGCCAGCGCTTCGAGCACCTCGAGCAGGCCCAGCGCGACGCCATCCGCCAGCACGTCATCGACCTCTACCAGGCCGTGCTACTGGCCCACCGCGTGCTGATGCTGCGCCAGCAGAGCTACGTGAATGCCCAGTTGAATGCCCAGCTGGTGGAAAAGCAGTTCCGAACCGGCGAAGCCACCCTGGCCGACCTGGCCCTGCTGCAGGACCGGTTCATCAACGCCAGCATTGACCGGGAAAGCGCGGCCAGCTCCTACACCACCGCGCTGTTGCAGCTGGAGGAGGCCGCCGGGGCCAGAGTCGCCGATTTACTTGCCCAGCCATGAGCCTGACCGATGCCCTGCGCCAGCTCTGGCGCTACCGCTACGCCCTGTTGGGCGTGCCTCTGCTGCTGGCGGGAGCCATCTTCTTCTTCACCCGCCACGAGAAGAAGGTGTACGCCTCGGAGATGACCATCTACACCGGCATTGCCTCGGGCTACACGCTGAGCGGCAACGCGGAGAGTGACTTTTTCTCGACCAGCAACGCCTTCGATAACCTGCTCTCGCTCATCAAGTCGCGCGAGACGCGGGAGGAGGTGGCCTGCCGCCTGCTGGCCCACCATCTGCAGCTCGGCGACTCGCTCGATGCCCAGCTGCTGAGCTGGAATTCGCTCAGCCACCTGCACGAGCTGCTGCCCGCCCCGCTGCGGGCCCGCCTCACCGGTCCCGCGCTGCCCGAAACCCTGCGCCGCGTGCGCGCCTACGCCGCCGCCAACGACGACAACGAACTCTACCGCCTGCTCAACTCCCACGACGACGTGTACTCGGTGGAAGCGCTGGGCCGGGTGGCGGCCGCCCGCATCAACTCCAGCGACCTGATAAAGCTCGAATACGAGGCCGGCGACGCGGCCATCTGCCGCTACACCCTGCAGCTGACCATGCAGGTGTTCAGCGAGCAGTACCGCGGCCTGCGCGTGGATCAGACCCAGGCCGTGATTCACTACTACGAGCGGGAAACCGACAAGGCCCTGCGCGCCCTGAGCGCCGCCGAGCGTCGCTTTCTGGCTTTCAACCGCGACAACGACATCATCAACTACTACGAGCAGACCAAGTACATTGCCGGCGAGCGGGAGTACCTCAACTCCGACATCAACAAGATTGAGATGCAGTACGCCGCCGCCCGCGCCGCTTTGCGCGCCGTGAACGGCAAGCTGGCCGGCCGGGCCGCCGCCATCCTGAGTTCGGGCGAGCTGCTGGGCCAGCGCCGCCGCCTCGAAGCCCTGCACGTCGAGCTGGCCAACCAAGAGGTATTTGCCCGCCAGCGCGAGGGCAGTCCCTCGGCCGTGGTGCCGGCGCTGCAGGCCCAGGTGGCGGCCACCACCGCTGCCATGCACACCACCCTCACCACCCACTATGCCCAGGTGGGCACGGTGGAGGGCATGCCCAGCAAAAGCCTGCTCGACGAGTGGCTGCAGAACCTGATTGCGGCCACCGAAAACGAAGCCAAGCTGGCCGTGATGCAGAAGCGCAAGGGCGAGTTCATGGCCGAATACCACAGGATGGCCCCGCTGGGGGCCACCCTCAAAATCATCGAGCGGGAAATCGACCTGGCCCAGAAAACCTACCTCGTGCTCCTCAACCACCTCAACGATAGCAAGGCCTCGCAGCAAAACAACGAGCTGACCACCGAGCTGAAAGTGGTGGCCCCGGCCTTCCGGCCCCTGCACCCCAAGAGCGGCAAGCGCAAGCTGCTGCTGGCGGGCGGCGCGTTCGGGGGCTTCTTCTTCGTGGCGGCGCTGGTGCTGGGCGCGGGCCTGCTCGATGGCCGCCTGCGCAAGCCCTCGGTGGCCGCCCGCCACACCGGCCTGCCGGTGCTGGGCGTGCTGCCCATGCCGCTGGCCCCCGTGCCCGCCCCCAACACCCACGACCAGGCCAGCCTGCACCACCTGGCCCGGCAGCTGCTGCGCCAGCGCGGCAGCGCCACGCCGGGCCAGCCTTTTGTGGTGGCCGTGGCCAGCCCCCGCCGCCACGAGGGCAAAACCAGCCTCACGCAGGCCCTGGCCGCCCGCTGTACTGCCCTGGGCCTGCGCACCGTGGCCCTGTACCCCGCTGGTACAGCCTTCGCCCCGGAAGCCGTTGAGTCCGGCGCTACCCTCTACGATGCTGCCCTGGCCGCCGTGCAGCTGCCCGCTCTGGCCGCCCTGAGCCCTGCCGCCGCCACCGCTGAGCTGGTGCTGCTGGAGCTGCCCGCCCTGCTCGAAGACGACTACCCCGTGACGCTGCTGCCCCAGGCCCAGCTGGTGCTGCTCACCCTGCGCGCCGACCGCACCTGGGAACCCAAAGACCAACAGGCACTCCAGGCCCTGCGCTCCGCCACCGCCGCCCCGGTGGAAGTGGTGCTTACGGGCGTGGATGCGTTTGACGGCCGGGAAATTCTGGTCTGATGCGCGGAATGCTCAGCATGACGTTCAGGATTCTACGCTGATTCAATTACCCAATGACCTTCCTCACTTCAACTGCTTTGCACGCGACCCGCAGCCCCTGGCTGCTGGGGCCGGTAGTGGCGGCGGCCACGGTGGCGGTGGGCTGGCTCACGAGCCGGGTGGGGGTGCTGGTGCCACTGGCCCTGGTGGGGCTGCCGCTGGCGGTATTCGGGCTGGTGGCGCTGTTTCGGATGCCGCGGCGGGGGGTGCTGGCGTTTATCGGGTACTGCTTTCTGGTGATGACCATCAACCGCCACTTCCGGGGCGTGCCGTTTGGGCTGGGCATTGATGGGATGCTGGTGCTTACGTGGGTGGCGGTGCTGTTTCACAGCTCGCGCACGGTGGTACAGTGGGGCCGGATTCGCAACGATCTGTGCTACCTGGGGCTGGCCTGGTTTGTCATCAACCTGCTCGAAGTGGCCAACCCCGCCGGGGCCAGCCTGGCGGGCTGGTACTACGAGATGCGCGGCACCACTTTCTATTGGGTGCTGAGCGTGCCGCTGGCCATGCTGCTGTTCTACCGGCTGCAGGATTTACGGCTGTTTCTGGGACTGGTGCTGGGCTTTTCGGTGGCCGGGGCGCTGTACGGCCTCAAGCAGAAGACTATCGGCCCCGATGCCGCCGAGCAGCTCTGGCTGGCCTCGGGGGCAGCCAAGACGCACGTGCTGTTCGGGGTGTTGCGGGTGTTTTCCTACTACAGCGAGGCAGCCCAGTTCGGCGCTTCGCAGGCGCACATTGCCGTGGTGAGTCTGGTGCTGGCCGTGGGGCCGTTCCGGTGGTGGAAGCGGATGCTGTTTGGGCTTACCGCCGCGCTGTGCCTGGAAGGAATGCTGATTTCGGGCACCCGCGGGGCCCTGTTCGTGCTGGTGGCGGGCGTGTTTATGTGGCTGGTGCTCAGCAAGCAGCTCAAGGTGCTGGTGCTGGGCGGGCTGCTGGCCGGCGGCGCGTTTGGGGTGCTCAAGTACACCACCATCGGCAACGGCAACGCCAGCATCGTGCGCATGCGCACCTCCCTCGACCCCAACGACGCCTCGCTGCAGGTGCGCCTGCGCAACCAAGCTAGGCTGCGCGAGTACCTGGCACCGCGGCCCTTCGGGGGCGGGGTGGGCAGCATCGGTATGTGGGGCGAGAAGTACAATGCCGGCAAGTACCTCTCCACCATCGCGCCCGACAGCTACTTCGTGAAAATCTGGGCCGAGTACGGCATCGTGGGCTTCGTCATCTGGCTGGGCATGATGCTCTACATCCTGGGCAAGAGCTGCGGCATCGTTTGGCGCACCCGCAACCCCCGGCTGCGCCAGATGCTGCTGGCCCTCACCGCCGGCTACTTCGGCGTGCTCATGGGCAGCTACGGCAACGAGGTGATGAACCAGATGCCCACCGCCATGATCGTCTATCTGGGCTGGGCCTTCGTCTTCCTCGGCCCCACGCTCGATACCCCGCGGAAGCCTGTGGGGCAGGAGGGGTGAGCAGGCGAAAAGAAGCCGGCTTATGGCCGGGCTGGACGCGCTCAGCCATCGCCAAGGCAGACTTCGGCTTTTCTTAAGGCTGCTGACTCAGGAGCAGGGTAAGGTCAATGGAAGCGGGCGCCGGCTCGTGGCCGAATAGGCGCAGCACCTGCTTGACCTTGTTCAGCCGCAGGGTGCCTTTCCCCTGTTCCAGCTCGCGCACAAAGCGCAACCCTACGCCGGCCTTAACGGCCAGGTCAGGCTGGGACAGCTGTAACAGCTTGCGACACTGCTTGACCAAGGCGGATAAAGCAGTGGTCAGGAGGATACCCGTTCGGGGATAACTTAACAGGCAAAGGCAGTTGCAGTACCCGATTCGTGGCCCCACTTTGTTGACCGTTTGCGTGAGCAAACAGGAAACCCTCACAACCTTGCGTCATGCTCCAAGCAGCCAGGCCGGGAATAACGCCACCGCCGCACGGCCGCCGGGTGCGGTAGTGCGCCTACCCCACCTCAATGGGCTGCCTGCCCAGGACCAGCGAGTCCAGCGCATCGAGCACGGAGGCATCGTGGCAGGTATCAAACTTGCGGGCCCAGAATCGGCCCGAGCTAAGCAGTGCGGGCAGGTCGGCGCTGGTCAGCATCTTGGGAGTAGCACCGCCCGCCCGCCAGTCGATGTAGCGGAGGCTGTCGTTGCGGACCGAGGCGGCCAGCGGCGAGTTGAGCAGCACGGTGGGCAGCAGAAATTCATCGGAGCCCCAGGTGAGGCAGGCAAAGCGGTGCAGCCGGGGATTGGCCGCCATAAAATCGACCACGTAGCGGGCCGTCGCGCGGGCCAGGGTAAACCAGCTGCAGGTGGGGCCGCCGTAGAGCGGACCATCGAGGGGAAGCCGGCGCTCGGGCAGCAGGGTGTTGAGGGCGCGCTGCACCAAGTAGCGGCCAGGAAAGGAAAACTCGGTGAGGTGGTAGCGGGTGGCGCGCGTGCGGTTGGCCTGCCACCAAGCCCCATCGGAAGGCTCAGTGGCCAGAAACGACTCGCCCCGCCGCCCGGCCAGGAAAGCCAGCACCTGCGCGGGCGGCACCAGCGGGTAGTCCTGCCCGCTCAGCACGTTAATAAATTCACAGGCCGGGTTGCGGGTCAGGATTTCGCGTAGGCAGTCGACCGTATTCCGGGTCTGGCTGTAGCCGCCCCAGGTAATGGCGTTGCGGGTACGGGTGAAGTATACGCGGGGCCGGTCGCGCAGAAAGTTGAAGGGCGCGGCATCCGTTTTCCGGTCGAGGTGGATGTAGCAGTCCACGTCGGGATGGGCCAGGGCATCGAGCAGGCGGCCCAGCTGCTGCGGGCCCTTGTGAGCGATGATGAGGTGGGCGATTTTCATGATACGGGCAGAGTAGCAGATGGCTGAACTACAAGGCGGCCGCGCCAGCTGCCCAACAGGCGGCGCCCCGCAACCCAACCGGCCCGCAGCATCCCACTGGCCCGCACGGGCAGTTCACGCTGCAGCAGTTGGAAGCCGAACCCAAAGCCGACTAGAATAGTGGGCAGGCTGGCCAGGGCCACGCCGTAGATGCTGTGGGTGAAGTGAATGCCGATCAGGTCGCCGGCCACGTTTACGGCCAGCATCAGCAGCACCTTCAGCAGGTTGAGGTGGGGCCGGCCCAGCACATCGAGGGCCACGCCGGTGAACCGGTCGAGGGGAAACAACACGGCCATGCTGATGCTCAGGCGCAGCACGTTGGCGGCCTCGGTGCCCAGGTACTGCCGCCCGCCGATGAGGGCAATGGGCACTTCGGCCAGCAGCACCGTGCCCACTATCACGGGCAGCAGCGCCCAGGTGAGCAGGCCCGCCTGCCGCTCCAGCAGGGCGGCCAGCCCGGCCCGGTCGTGGCGGTTGAAGGCGGCCGACAGCGCCGGAATGGCCGTGGCCGTGACGCTGCGCAGCGGAATTTCAATGATTTCCAGAAAGCGCTGGGCCAGGTTGTACACGGCCAGCGCAGCCGGGCCCAGCAGCACGGTGATGAGTAAGGTATCAGAGCTGCGCAGCAGGTAGGAGCCGATGTAGCTGCCCACGCTGTACTTGCCGAAGTGGGCCAGCTCCCGCACCGTGGCCGCCGAGCGGTGGCGCAGGCTGCTCAGCCCGGTCCAGCCCAGGGCCAGGGCCGCCACGCTGCTCAGGGCGGTGGCTCCCAGGTGGCTGTACACCACCCGGGCCAGCGAGGCTTCGTGCAGCAGCCCCAGCGTGCCCACGCCCGCCAGAAACGTGAGCTGGGTGAGCAGACGCAGGGCAAGCAGGCGGCCAAAGCGCTGACGGGCCTGCTGGGCGCAGCTGGCCACGAAGCCCGGCAACGTGAGGGCGAACGAGAGCGGAAACCACTGCACGAACAGCGCCACGCTAGGGTTGGCGGCAGCCGGCATCGCCAGAGCAGCCAGCAGGCAAAGGCCGCCCAGGCCGGCCGTAATCAGGGCTGCCAGCACCCAGGCCGAGCCTATGACCTCCTTTGCACGCGCCGCGCCGGTGCCGGCGTAGGCCCGAATGAAGGCCGTGGTCAGAAACCCCGCCCGGAAGGCCTCCCCCAGCCCCAGCATCGAGAGGAAGAACACCCAGGCCCCCACCTCGGCCACCGGCAGCAGCCGGAAAAGCACCGACACCGACACCACGGTGAGCCCCGAAGCCGCCACGTTGCCGGCCAGCGACAGAAACTGGTTGGAGCGCAGGCAAGGCGTAAAGCGGGCAAAGAGCTGAAGCATAGGTTAGGACTGAAATTCTGCAGGTTATGCCGTGGCGACGGTGGCGCGTCGGGCCTTGTCCCAGGCGGCGGGCTGGGCGCGGCGCACGAAACGCCAGAAACCCTGGAACACGGCCACGTGCATGAGCGTGAAGTACAGCGGCACCAGCAGCCGCCCCGCCGGCCGGCCCCGACTAGCCAGCGCCCAGCCCAGCCCGGCCGCCGCGTAGAAGGCCAGCTGCCCGGCCAGCGCCAGCGCGTACACCCCGCCCTGGTTGGCGGCCAGCACCGCGCTCAGCGGCAGCAGCAGCGCCAGCAGCAGCGGCGTCAGGCTCCAGCGCAGCACCCGGTGCGAGGCGTACAGAAACGTGATCACCGGCTGCCGCACGGGGTTGAGCAAACCCGGCAGACGCGTCATGGCCTGCCAGCCCCCGGCACAGATACGCACCTTGCGCTTCAGCTCCTCCCTGAGCGAAAACGACGGCGGCTCGGTGGCGTAGGCGCCGGGCTCGTACACCACGCGGTACCCGTCGGCTACAATGCGCATGGACTGCACGAAGTCGTCGAGGATGGTGTCGGCCTCCAGCGGGCGGAACAGGGCCGTGCGGAAGGACACCAGCTCCCCGGCCGCGCCCATCAGGCTGCTGATGGCCGAGTCGCAGCGCTTGAGCAGCGACTCGTAGCGCCAGTACAGGCCCTCGCCGGCCCCGGCGGTGCTGCCGTCGGCCTGCACACGCTTCTCACCCGACACGGCCCCGACCCGCGGATCGGCGTAGTGGCGCACTAACCGGCGCACCGCCTCGGGGTTGAGCAGGGTGTTGCAGTCGGTGAACACCACGAAGGGCGTGCGGACGTGGCGGATGGCGCGGTTTTCAGCCATCGACTTGCCGGCCCGCTGGGGCTGGTGCAGATGCTGCACCAATGGAAACCGCGCCAGCACCCGCGCCGAATGGTCGGTGCTGCCGTCGGTGATGAAAAGCAGCCGCAGCTTGGCGCAAGGATAATCCAGGGCCAGACAGTTGCGGATTTTGGCTTCCAGGATATCGGCCTCATTGTAAGCCGGCACTACCAGCGTCACTTCGGGCTCGAAAGGCTCGGAACCGCCCGCCACTGCGGGGGCCGGGCGCAGTAGCCAGGCCCAGGCCCACACCACGCCGGCGTAGCCCACGTAGGTGTACAGCACCACGGCCAGAAACAGCCAGAACAAAGTCGTCAGCATGGTTTTTAGTTGTCAGTTATCGTTATTGGTTGTCAGTTGGTAGTTGCTGATTGTCAATGCAGACGAAACCAATGCGGCATTAACTGACAACTGACAACCAGCAACTACCAACTACTCCACCCGTTCCCACTGGCCGGTGGCGGGGTTGAGCTGGCGCAGCACCCGGGCGGGGTTGCCGGCCACCACCGAGTAGGCTGGCACGTCCCTGGTCACCACGCTGCCGCCGGCCACCACCGCGTGCCGGCCAATGCGCACGCCGGCCGTCACCACCACGTTGGCCCCGATCCAGACCTCATCCTCCACCACGATTTCGGCCGCCGTGCAGGGCTGGTCGCGGATGGGCCGGGCCGGGTCCTGGTAGCCGTGGTTCAGTCCGGAGAGCACCACGTGCTGGGCCAGAATCACGTGGTGACCGATGCGCACGGGCCCGATGAGCACGTCACCGATGCCGATGAGCGTGCGGTTGCCGATGTGAATGCCACCCATGCCGTTGGCCACCGTTACCTGGTCTTCCAGGATGGAGTCCCGGCCCAGGCTGAAGGCGTGGAAGGGCACCAGGTCGCGGCGGGCGCGGCGCACCAGCGAGCCGGGGGCATAATGGTGCACGAAGGGGTTAGCCAGCCACTTCATCCAAACCCGGGGCCGGGAGCGGCGGGGCTGAAACAGCAGCCAGGCGGCCAGCTTCTTCAAGTGCGGGCTGCGCTTGATGCGCCCGGCCAGCGCGGCCAGGCGGCCGGCAGCCGGGGCAGCAGCAGAATCCAGAGTAGCGGAGAGGGACATGATGCGGGGAGAAAAAGAGGATACATCAGCGGCGGGCGTGGGCGCGCAGGCCCATCCAGCAGCCAAAAACGAAACAGAGCAGTGCGGGCAGGGCCACGATTTCCCAGGGCATGGCTATTAGCGAACGGGCGCGGCCTGCCCGGCGCGGACGGCGTGCGGGGTGGGCAGAAACGAGAGGCGGGCGCGCTTCAGCCGCAGCAGGGCCAGCACCATCGCGCCCAGCGCCAGCGGCAGGTGAGTTAGCGCCCGCAGCACCGGCCAGCAGTACAGCCGTGCCGGCAGCGCCAGCAGCAGCGCCAGCCCGGTGCCGGCCAGCAGCCCGGCCCAGAGCAGCGGCGGCGGCCCCAGCGCCAGCCCGGCCGCCTGCAATCCGCCCGTCAGCAGCAGCAGCGCGCCCAGCAGCCCCAGCAGCAGTACCCGCGGCAGCAGCGCCGACTGGAGAATCTTGTCGCCGAAGGCGTGGTTGCCGCGCCCGAGCTGGCCCAGCCCCTCGCGGCCGTACTTGCACAGAAACTCCCACTGCGCGGCCATCCAGCGGGTACGCTGGGTGCCGAAGGCGGCCGCGCTGCCGGTCTTCTCATCGAGCACGTGGGCCGTGGGCAGGTAGGCAATGGGCGTCCCGGCGCGTAGGATGCGGAAGTCGATTTCCTTGTCCTCGCCGGTGGTTTCGCCGATGTCGTGGAGCAGGTGGCGCAGGTAGCCGTAGTCGAAGGCCATGCCCGAGCCGATGAGCGAGGCCGACAGCCCGAGCCGGGCGTGGCCCAGCCGGAAGATATGGTTGTTGATTTCCTCGTTGCAGGCGTCGAGCACGGCAAAGGGCGAATCCAGGTTTTTTGCCATGCGGTGGCCCTGCACCACCCGGTAGCCGACGGCCAGCGCGGCATCAATCTGCGGCAGGAAATCGGGGGCCATTTCGTTGTCCACGTCCAGTACCACGGCCGCGTCGAAGGCCGTGGGGGGCAACGCGGCCAGGGCGGCGCGCAGGGCCTTGCCCTTGGTGCTGCGGGCAAAGGCCACTTCCACCACCATGACGCCTTCGGCGCGCAGGGCGGCCACGGTGCCGGGGCGCAGGCCGTCGGCCACCACGCACACCTCGGCCAGCCCGGCGTAGGCGCGGGCGCAGGCCAGGGCCGCCGGGGCCGTTTCCCGAATCACGGCATCGGCGCGGTAGGCCGGCATCAGCACGCAGAACCGGCGCGGGGAAGCGGGCTCCGGGGCCGGGGCGGCCACTGCCCTGCGGCGGGCAGGCAGGTGGCCGGCCAGGGCGAAAATCAGCAGGTAGAGCACGTTGAACACGGCGTAGGCGGCGGCCACGTACAGCGGCAGGCTGGCCAGCAGCAGCAGGGTGTTAGTCATGGCGGAGGATGCGAATGGATTTGGCGGGCACGCCGGCAACCAGCGTGTAGGGCGGTACATCCTTGGTGACCACCGCCCCGGCGGCCACCGCCGCGCCCCGGCCGATGTGCACGCCCTTGAGCACCGTGGCCCCCGTGGCCAGCCACACGTCGTCGTCGATGCGGATGGCGGCGGCGCGGCCGGGGGCATTGTGGTCGGCGGCATCGTGAAAGTCGTCGTCCAGAATCACCACGTTGGGCCCGATGCGCACGTTGCGGCCGATGTCCACGCCCACGCTCACCGAGATGTGCACGCCGTTCAGGCGGGTGTTGTCACCCACACGTAGCGTCGCACCACGGCCCACGAACAGCTTCACCGGGCTCACCTCCGACCACACCCGCACCTCGTGGCCGAGCACGATGCGCCCGGCGTTGCGCAGCCGGGGCCGCCCCTTCACCGATACCAGCCGGCCCCGCTCCACCCCGCGCAGGTAGTAGCGGGCGGCCACCAGGCGGCCCAGGCCCGCGCACAGATCCTGCAGCAGGCCCAGCCACAGGCCGGGGCCGGCCAGCGTGGGCTGCTGCTGCTGCAGTCGGGCGAGACGGCGCTGCAGCAGGGGCGTAAAGCCGGTGAGGGAAGCGGAAATCATGGTCGCGAGAGGTTAGGGGTAAGAAAACGCGGCGGCGGCATCAGGCCGCCAGAAACTGGTTGTGGTGCACGTTGCGGGGCCGCAGGTGCCAGCGCAGGCCGCGCCAGAGGGCCCGCAGGTGGTCGGTCTGCCGGCTCAGCCCGAAGCGCAGCGCGTGCCGGGGCACGGCCAGCAGCAGGAAGTACAGCGCCCCCACCCAGAACTGCAGCCCGCGCAGGTTGCGGCGCATGTACAGCAGCCGGTTGCGGTACTGGTAGTGGGTTTTGAGCGCCGAGGCCCGCCCCACCGATACCGATTCCTTGTGATACACCGTGGTGCTGCCCACGTAGTGGCACTCGTAGCCGGCGCGCTGCACCATCTGGCACCAGTCGTGCTCCTCGTAGTAGAGAAAGTACTGCTCCGGCATCAGGCCCACCTGCCGGATAACGGCCATGGGCAGCAGCATGCAGGCCCCGTGCGCCAAGCCCGTGCGGTAGCTGCCGTTGTGCTGGCCCCGGTCGGGCTCCTGGCTGCCGATGGTGCGCCCGCGCCCGGTCCAGGGGCTGATGCCCGCGCAGCCGGCGTACTGGATGAGGCGGCCGGGCGAGTGGTGGAACACGATTTTGGGCGAGACGATGCCGGCGCGCGGGTGGGCCCGGAACGCGGCCAGCAGCGGCTCCAGCAGGCCGGGCTCCACCTCGGTGTCGTTGTTGAGGAAGAGCACGTAGGCCCCGCGGGCGGCGCGCAAACCCAGGTTGTTGCCGCCCGCAAAGCCCAGATTCTGCGCTGAGCGCAGCAGCCGTACCTCCGGATACTGCTCGGCAATCGGGGCGGGGTCTTCCGTGGGCGAGGCGTTGTCCACCACAATCACCTCCACCCGCGGGTAGGTAAGGCGGCGCAGCGAGGCCAGCATCTCGCAGGTCACGCGGGCGTTGTTGTAGCTGATGGAGACGATGGAAACGAGCGGCGGCGTAGACATGGACGGAAACTAAGCCGCCGCCCGCCCAACTGCCCGAAAGTTTACCAGATGCCGGTTTTCCGAACCCCAACGCCCCGTTTTTGTAAGTAGGGGTTGTAGAATGAAACGGGGTGCTTTTAAAGGATAGATCAAAGTCAGACCTGCTCTTTATGCGTTTCCTTTCGCACGGATGACCACGCTGCGATGATGAGCAGTGCAGCTCGTTGGCTGATGGGCAGAGGTGTGAGGTTGCGGAAGCCCAGCGAAAAGGGCCCGAAAGGCAAAACGAGAATATGTTTGCCCTGATGAAAACTGCTGCTGTTTCCTTTGCGCTCCTATGGGCGCAAACCTTCCAACTCCAACTCCACGCGTCGGTTCAATTGCCGATTCTCCGAGTCGTCGCTGGAGGCTGCTGGTTGGCTGGTGCCATAAGCCACTTCCATCACTCTTGCCGCTGACACACCCAGGTCACGCAGGTAACTGGCCACGGTAGCTGTCCGCTGCGCGCTTAACTGCTGCAAGTACCTGGCCGGGGCAGGGTGGTGGACAGGCGCTTCTCTGGCGTCGGCGTGACCTTCCACCCGAACCCGCAGCGCCGGCTGGTCCCGCAGCATACGGCCCAGTTTCATGAGCAAGGCCCGCCCCTCTGACCGCAAGGTGCGCTGGCGAACTGAAAAAAATAATGGCGGAACCGTAGCTGGCTCTATGATGGCACCGAACCCACTGGGGTCTTGGGTGTAGTCCATGAAAAAGCTCGCCCGCACCACACCTGCGACGGGCACTGACACGTCCCGGTGTGCCACCCGCTGCCCGCTATACTGCACGCCCATCCGGTAGGAGCGACAGCCAGAGACAAGCAGTAGATAGGAGCCATCCTGTTCTGTACAGACGCGGTACGGAGCGGCGACTGAGTCGTTTGCGGGGCGGCAGATTACCTCCGCCCCGCGCATGCCTATGATGCTATCCTGCTGGCTGTATACTCCTCCGCGCACGGAGACAGTTGGTATGGGACGGCCAGTTTGTACGAATGCTGGGCAGCACATGCGCAACAAGTACAGGAAAAACAGGAGAGGCCGCATCGGACAAGTTTGAATAAGGGGAATTAGCTGCAACCTCCATTCTTTGGAGCTAGTTTACAAAAACGGGCGATTACCAAAGCTCTATGGCAAGATTGAAAAGAGGAAACAATCGGCCTTCTTCATCACCCCGCGGCCGCAGAGAATCAGATTGATAAGCAGGAGCACGTAGTATCTCCGCAATGAACTGCTGCTGTAGCCCCTTGTCTGTGTTTAGTCGGTCGGCAATTTGCTCCATAAAGGTTGCCAAGTGTGTTGTGTCGGTGCTACTCCAGACAGGGTTATCGAGCCAGATGCGGAAAGAATATGCTGCCTTCACAGGTTGATGGTAGAGAAGAGTATCGAGGCCACCGGCGAGCACTTGCAACAGCGTTGAGTCTGATGCCCTCGCGTTTCCAAACATGAACACTAACTGGGGAATGGCTTCCCTTGCTAATAACTCAGCAGTCTGTTCATTCAGGGTGGTGTGTTCTATTGCCCGCGCCATGCGCAAACCTACTAACGTCGCAAATTTCCAGGCCTTATTTCTTTAGAAAGTGCTTTAGCGTAAAGAGCCTTACATTACCCTAAAACAAACAGCGCTCTGTCATGACACATGTGTTCTTCTTATGGCATACTCACGAAGACGAGGATTTACCAAGCGGCGAGGATGTCAAACTCTTGGGAGTCTACTCCAGCTACCTAAAGGCTGAAGAAGCCTTAGACGCCAGCTTAACACAGCCAGGCTTCAGAGACCAGCCAGCAGGGTTAGAGATTTCTACTTATGAGCTAGATAGGCGCGAGTGGACGGAAGGCTACATCACGGTGCGGGAAGAATAACCTACGCCACAGAAGTTCAACCAAAGGGTCGGGATCTCCAAAACGAGCCCATATATGGACGCAAGGTCGTTGTCAATTCGCTACTGTCCTCCACGGCAATGCTTTCTACTTGCCGGAAAATCCCATTAAAAAAAGGCAGGCGCTCAATCTCTAAAATGTCGTGTTGCAGGGCTGATGGTATTTCGCCTTCTGACTGTTTCATCTTTCGATAAGGTCCCGCGTGGGGCTGCAAATCGAATATATAAAGTCCCTGGCTGGCAAAGTCTTTCCACACGTCGAGGGAAACCATATGGGGTAGCTCGATGCTAAGCGTGGCGCGGTCGTGGTTCTGAAAGTGTGGCTGGACGCTAAGGGGGCACGGGCCCTAGGCAACACATTTACTGACGCTGTGCGGGTTCACCCGGAAGTGTCGTTCATCTCTATTCACCCTACCGGGCGCTTGCTAGTCGGCTCCGCCGCCCTGGATCCGCTAACCGGCGTCCCGCTTACCGAGGGCGTGTCTTGCCTACTGGTGCCCGGCCTGACGGGAGCAGCCCCGGCAGGTTTGCCTGGCACGCTCCTAAACCCAGGAATACCAGCTACGATAGAGCCGAGCATTTTCCCGGTGCCAGCCACCGGCGTGGTGACGGTACGAGCCGGTAGTGCAGCCACATCCGGGCTTATCGTGACTGTTTTTGACGCAGTGAGCCGGAATGTATGGCAAGGTGCATCTTCGGCTAGCCAACTCACTGTACCGGTGGCTACATGGGCATCTGCTACGTACACCGTCCGCATTGTCGTCTCATCCGGCACGTTTCATCATCTTCTGCTCATTCGGCGCTGATCAAACCGGCTCACTCGTCGACTAAGTAGTCAGACTTGACCTAGCCAACACACTCATCTACACGCAAACTAAATGAGAGAAGTAGTTCAAGCTAAAGTTTACAAATGAATCCCTCCAAAGGCTGCACTCGACCAGCAGAGAAGCGGTGGTGGAATAAACAGCCTATTCATCTCCTATCTGATGCAGTGTGATGCGGCCCGTGGTTTCCAGCAGCGCAAACTGCTGGCGGTTGATGGTGCGCAGCACGGCGACGGGTATGTGTTCCAATTCAATAAGCCGGATCTGCTCGTATCGCTGTTCCTGCATCCGAAGCAGCACGGCGGTCGAATCATCAAGCATAACCAAGTGTTCTGCGCTCACGAACTGCATGTCACCAGTGACCATGAAGTTGGGGGAGTAAACGGGTAGCGGTTCCTTGCTAATTCGTTGGTGAGGTTCCCAAAGCAGCAGGTTGAATGGTGTAAACACCGCTAGTTGCAGCTTCGGCGTGTAAGAAGACCACGCCATCTGAAAAGCCTGGGAATCCTCGGCTACTTCATGCACTTGGCTGATGCCTTTTTCAGCCCACCGCACTGCGTAGTTACCCCAGCAACTGTAGTAGTATCCGTCCCGATAGAGCAACTCGTCGGGCCATTCCTGCTCACCAGCATCAATGGAAACTGCTAGTTGGGCATAAAAGGGAGGCAGTCCTTGGCCCCCTGCCAGGTACCGTTGCACGGTAATGGTAGCTGCCTGCAGGTGCGCCGTGGCTGTCATGCCACCGGGCAGCAAACAAACCCGAGCAGGCCAGGGGGGAAGCCAACTCGGGCACTCCACGGTGAGAGCAACGGAGAAATACTTATTTCTAGGTAACCGCTTGGTTTCCAAAACAACCGCCTCCGATGTGCGCAGCAGAATGGTGTTGCCGTGCTGTTCATCGGCTATGAGCAACACGTATACCCCGCTCATGTCCGCCAGCCAGGAATGGTATTCCACATGGCCGTACCAGTTGCCGCGCGCTAAGTGCAGCCGGTTGTCGCGCGTGCCTATAGCGACCCACTGGTGGCCGTGCGTCACCGCACTTATCCACTCAATGGTGGCATCCAACTGCGGAGCCGATGAGGAGGATAACAGCTTAGAAGTAGCCAGTGGGCGTGGCGGCTGGCGGCTGGCGAAGCGGCTGCAATCGGCCGAAATCAGCCGGTCATCGGGCAGGAAATGGCGCAGCAGGGGCAGATACGCCATGTTGCCAGCAGTGGCTTCAGTGCCCACCACCTCATAGGCAATGTCGCGGGAGGCGGTGAGCAGCTCCGGGGCCGGATGCTTTTCGTTGACGGTGGCCAGCACCTGCAATAGCGGTATCCGCTGAGCAGCGGAAGTATGCTGCTGAAAAACCTGTTGAACGTGCGCACTCAGGTTCGCTGCTGACTGGGCGGCCAGCACGTCGAAATACTGCCGCAGGCACACTTCGGGCTGCTTAGAACTGGCCCAGCCATCAAGCAAAACAGTCTGCGCCCGGCAGGCATCGGCCAGCTTATCGGCCAGCAGGCGAGCAGCCGCGGGGTGGTCCTGGTTACCGAGAAACAGGCTCACCCCACGCTCGTAATGGCGGGCGGCCAGTTCGGTTTGGCCGAGTAGCTGGTACAGGTCGCCGGCTTTTTCGTGCTCCCTGAGCTCAGTGTAGATTTCGGCGGCTTCGAGCAGCAGGCCGCCGTGCTCCAGGCACTTAGCGGCAGCCGGAAGGTTTCGAAGGTGGTCTTTGTGGAGGGCGGCGGCTTCGCGATAGAACCCGCCCTGTTCCAAGGCATTGGCCGCGTTCTGGTAGTCGCCGAGCAGGTGGGCATAGATGTAGGCTGCTTTTTTGAACCGGCCGGCCGCGATTTCCCGGGTGGCGGCGGCGCCATACTGCAGTCCCAGGTTGTGGCGGTAGGCATCGAGGTTCCAGGTATCCACCCGGCCGCCCCCGCCCAGGCCGCCGAGGTTGAAATTGGTAGACCGGAGGCCCAGCCGGGCCGATTGCGGCGCGGTGCCACGGTCCTGGTAGGGGCCACCCAGTGGAATGGCATATTTCAGGGCTTCCTCCGTATTCTCGCTGAACAGGCGCAGCAGCCGCTCAATCTCGTTCTGTCGCTTTTGCTCCAGGTTGTCAATGCGGCCTCCCAACCAGTTCTCCAGGCGTTGAAATATGCCCGGCCGGGCCGACGTGACGGGCCGGGTGGGGATAGTTTGGTTCGCGTCTTTATTTGAAAAGCTGCGCCAAATCCGTACGATTAGCAGTGTCAGTGGCACAATCAGACCACCAAGACTACCCTGACCAAGTTGCGAGACTACGCTAGCCAGAAGGGCAAACGCCATGACCACCAGCAGCACCATGCCCAGCACTCCCACGACGGGCGCTGCCGGCAAGCCCGGTAGCCACCGGATCATGGCCAGTACCGCTGTCAGCAGGCGGTGACGCAGACTGTTAAAGGCTTTCCGCACGGAACCGGGCTGGTTCTTGGCTAGTCCTGGCAGCTGCGCCAGCGGCACGGTGCCCACGTCTGACTGAAACGATTCCAGCACTTCGGCCACAGTGGGAGCCAGTACCCGCACCTGCTGCAACCGGGGCTTGGGCACAATACCCGGCCGGGCGCGGCTCCAGTCGGTGGCGCGCGGCGCGGTACAATCGAGCAGCGTAACCAGGCTCAGCTCGTCCTCCGTGTCGAAGCCAACCAGGCCGATGCTCGGGTGTAGCAGCTGCCGGGGCCAGAGTAGGGCGGCAGCCAATTCGTCGGGGGCGGTGGCGGGCCAGAGAGTAGCTTGCACGGGCA
Organism: Hymenobacter yonginensis; assembly: GCF_027625995.1. NCBI lineage: Bacteria > Pseudomonadati > Bacteroidota > Cytophagia > Cytophagales > Hymenobacteraceae > Hymenobacter > Hymenobacter yonginensis. The sequence continues at coordinate 122,545 of NZ_CP115397.1, read as the reverse complement.
CGAAAAGCCGCCCGTCTGCTTCGGCGCCGTAGGGTTCCAGCACATCGGCGGGCAGTGGGGCCGCGGCTACCACGAACAAGCCGGCCACCTGCACCGAGCGGATGGACTCGGGCACGAGGTAGCAGGCCAATTGGTGGATGGGCAGGTTCCAGCGGCTTAGCTCGCGCAGCCACGCCGCTGGGTCGGAGCCCCGCAGGAAGGCCGCGCTGGCTGGGCGCTGCGCCGTTTCGTGATAACTGAGCGTGAGGAGCATAAACTAGCCAAGGTGAGCGATGAAGCGTTGAAGATACTGCCGGTCAAATTCCAGCACGGAAAGGTGCCGCGCCGGATTCGGACCGGTGAAGTACGGGGAACCGCACACGGCGCCATCGGCGGCCCAGGCGGCGGTGGGCTGGCCCAGCACGAGCACCAGCGTGATTTCCGGCACGGTGGCGTCGGCACTGCGCAGGTGCAACAGGCCGCGGGGGTCCAACAATCCCCCGCTCCCGTCGGGCCAGGCGAAGCGCCGGAAAAGCAACTGCTCGTTCGCCAGGAGCGGGAAGCCCTTCGGGTCAACCTGAATTACATGGCGCAACACCTCGTCGCTGACGGTGCTGATATTCTTGCTCATCAGCTGTAGCTCGTGCGTCAGCGTGCTCGGATTGCTGACCAGCAACAGTGCGTGCCCCTCAATTACCAGCGCATTTCGGTTGAGCACCCCCAGATAGTTCACCCGGTGCAGCACGTTGAAACCTGAGTTAATGTGGCGTTTGACGTGGCTGAAATTGGGGCGAAAAGCAGAAGCAGTCTGCGCAGGAAAAATAGAACTGCGGCGGTCCCGGATTTCCCAGCGCCGGCAATCAAACACCAACGTACCCTCGGCGCACTGCACATGGTAACACCCGTCTTTAAACACCACTGGCAGGGCATCTTTAAGCGGCGCGACCTCCGCCGTCAAATCCACCATTTCAACCTCACCCGTAGCCGTTATAAAGGCATAAATCCGCAGCAGCTGGCGCGCGCTGACGAGGACGTACACGGTGCCGAATCCATCGCTCCCGAAATGATAAGCGCCGGATTCAATCTCCGGCAGCAATTCCCGCGCCCCGGTGTCCTTGCTGGGCCAGAACAATACGCGCTGCCGATCCGTGATGCTCAGCACGCCGACTTTTGCCGCGTAGAACGTATTATTAATGGAGACTCGCAGACCCGTCACGGGGTAGTATAGTGGAGCCGGCACCTGCTGCAGGAAGGCGGGCCCATCGGTGGGCGTCCGAAACAGCAGTGGTTGGCGCGGCGCGGCTGTGAATAGCAGTGCCTCCAAATCGTAGCGGGCGGTACTGGCCAGCGTGCGGTGGCCGTTCTGGTACTCGTAGAGCTGCAATTCGCCGCTGCGCTCCACCGTGAGCAGAAAGCGCAGCGCCGGGGCCGCTTCGGCCAATTGCCGGGCAAATGCCGCTTGATGCAGCAACTGCGCATCGGTGATGAGCAGGCAGTCGCCGGCAGCCGGCAGGGTACGCCCGAATTCCAGCAGGGCCGGGCCCGCGTGCGGGGCCGGGTCGAGCTGACCCAGGGCCGCCACCACGCCATCGAAGGTATCCAAGTTGAGGGGCGTGGCGAACTGGCCACCGAGGGCAAAAGCTGCCACCGGGACCGGCTGCTGCGACTGCCGCGAGTTGCGGGCCCAGGCCAGCGCGGCAGCCAGGCCAAACACCCGCGGCACGCCCCACATGCGCAGGGTCGTATCGAGCAACACGGTGCGGGGCTTCACGTCGGGCCGGGGTGGGGCTTCGCGGCGCATATACAGGGCCTCGTTGTTCACGAGGCGGGCTAACAGGACGTCGTCGTCGTGGGCCAGCTCGCTGAGCAGCAAGCGGTCCAGGTTACCGCGGTTAGTCACGTCAGAAACGCCACCGATGGGCTGGTCGCTGGCGCCCCGGGCGTGCAGCGGAATGCGCAGCGCCGCTACCAGCTGCTGAGTGAGGCGGGCCAAGCCGGCCGTGCGCGGGTCCCGGGCCAACTGGTCGAGCAGGTCGGCAGATTCCGGCGCAACCGACGTGGGCTCGGGCAGGACGGGCGCGGGCAGCGGCTCGGGCAGCTTGTCGAGGCCGGTGCGCAGGTGCAGCGCCAGGGCTTCGGTGGTAGGAAAGCGGTTGAGCGATTGGGCCAGACAAGTCAGCTCGTTCGAGAACACCCGACGGGTAACCGCGCTACGGCTGAAATGCAGCACCGAATCTGAAAGGCCGCTATTCCATTCGTCCAGCAGGGCTGATGCCATTTCCGCGCTAATCTGCGGCGCTTGCGCGCTAAAAACTTCGCGGAACAGATGCAGCTTGGGCTCCCCCGTTCGCAAGTTTGCAGGCAGCGCGCTGACCACCCCCAAGAACTGCAGCACATGCTGGGTTTGCCATTCCAATGCCGCTTCGCTCGGGTCGTCGGACTCAACCGGCAATTGTTGCCAAGAGTGTTTTATGACCGAGATATTGTCATTAGGCTCTGACCAGCTATCCGCACAGGCCGCCAGCAACAGGAGCACCGAAGCAAGCGGGGGCAGGCCGGATTCGGTCAAGCCCCGCAGCACTCGGGCCAATTCCTCGCGGTAGCACAGGGTATCCCCACTGCGCCATTCCACTATTTTGCCTTTTTCTACCCACCGCCAGAATGAGTCCCTGGGATTACGGAAATAGCCTGGTGCCAACTCCCGTGCCGGTTTCACCTTGATGTCCTGTTCACTCATCGCCCAAAGTCCTCAACCGTGAGCCGCACCGCACTGCGCGTAACGGGTAGAATAGCCGCATTCGGCATCCGCTCCCAACTGCCATCGGCGGCGAAGAGCAGCACATCATCGGGGGACGACTGCAGTTTCTGCCGCAGTAAGGGCGCCAGCAGCGGCGCTTCGAAATCGAAGCCGGCGGGCAGCAGCAGGCCCTCACGCAGCCACAGTTCCTGGCCGGGCAGGGGCGGCAGGGGCGTGCCCAGCAGTAGCACCCGCGCGTCGGCCGCCACGGCGAAACGCAGACAATGGAGGCGGACTTCCGGAGCCGTTTCAGCGTAGGCATGCCAGGCAGCCAGGGTGGTGAGTAATCCGGCAGCGGCCACGGCACTGGCCGAAGGACGCAAACGCACGCGGTAAGACGGGATACCCTGGGCGGGCAGCGCCGCCGTGGGCAACTCCAGCGGCACGAAAACACGGAGGGGCTGCCAAGCCAACCCAACGGGCAGCCGGGCAGTAGGCGTGCGCTGCCCGTTTGGAAACAGCCGGCCCTCGGCATCGAGCCCGTAGATGGCCTCGGCCGGCAGGCCGCGCACGGGCAGCGGCAACTCGCCGACGGCGGGCAGTCCACCCAGCCAAAGCTGGCCGGCGATTTCGGCCGCTTGCAAGCCGGGCAGATGACGCACGCTGCCGAGGGTTTCGCGGTCAGTAGCGGCCAGCATGAAGACGCGCCCGGTTATCACGCCTGTAACACTTTTTGCCAGAGCGCGTCCAACGGCTCCTGCACGAAGGCACGCTGCTCGTCGTTGCCCAGCCACTGGGCGCGGCCGTGCAGGTAGCGCAACTGGTCCTTGATGGCGGTGCGCTCGGCGGGTGAGGTTTCGGGCAGGTCCCACTGGGCAGTGAGGGTGCCGATTTCACGCAGGAGGGCATCGGCATCCGGGGCGTCGTGGCCGGCAGCGCGGGGATGCTGGGCGGGCTGGTCGTCGGCATGCACCACGGCATCAACGATGCTGCCCACCACTTCGCGCTGCTCGTCGGTATCCCAGATGTAACGCAGCACCCACATGTCGGAGGCAATGACTGTGGTGCGGCGGCAGAGCAGGGCACTGGCGGCCAGCAGCCGCTGCAATTTCACGGCGCGACGGTCGGACACGGCCACGCCAGCCAGCCGCAGCTTGCGAATAAGGTCGGTGTAGAGCGCACGCACGGGGCGCAAGTCGACCAGCGGCAGGGCAGCCTGCAGGCGCAGAATGTCTTCGGCAGCAATCGTGGGGGCTTCCTCCGCACCAGGGCGTTCCAGGTTCCAGCCGGCTTCCAGTACCTCGGCCAAGGCATCGGGGGCCACGTAGTCGCAATGCACGCGCACCAGGAACCGGTCGAATAAGGCTTGCAGGGCGTCGTCCTCAGGCAGGTGGTTGCTGGCTCCCACCATGAGCAGGGCGGGCAGGGCACGGGTTTCACGGCCACGCCGGAACACTCGCTCGTTCAGCACCATCAGCAAGCTATTGAGGATGGCGCTGTTGGCGTTCAGCAGCTCGTCGAGGAACACGAGGTGGGCTTCGGGTAGCATGCCATCGGTATTGGTCACTAGGTTGCCCTCCCGCAGCTGACGAATGTCGAAGGGCCCGAACAGTTCGTTCGGCTCCGTGAAGCGGGTAAGCAGGTACTCGAAGGTTTTGCCTTGCAGCCGCTGGGCCAGGGCACGCACCAACGCGCTTTTAGCCGTGCCGGGCGGGCCCAGCAAAAACAGGTTTTCGCGGCCTACCAGGCAAAGGCACATCAAATCGATGATATCGTCCTTGCCCACAAACGTAGCCTTGAGGTGACCTGCCACGCGGTTGAGCTGCTCAACCAGAAGCCATTCTTCGGTTAGTAATTTTTCCATTTAAACAGGTAGCATAAAGGCCGCAAAATCGGGCCATAAAGTGGCGGCGTGGCCACCCAGTGCCGCGTGTACCAGCGGAGCCCAGTGCTTCTGGCTAGCCCGCACCCTGTCCTGCGCCCGGATGATGCGGTCGACGTAGGCCTGTCGCAGGGCCGAGTGCGCCAGCATAGCGGTATCAGCTTCGGCTCCAACGCAATCTGTGCCCACAGACGAAAACGGCCATTGCCGGGCCGTCGCCTGTAAGCGAACCACTAGCGCATCGCCGGGGGCTAGCCCTTTTGCTATTAGCAGCAAATCGGGCAGGTAGCGAAAAGTAAGGTCCGCTGAATAGATGGCAGCCGGGGTTTTATCGCCGGAGAAGTCGCGCAGCTTTTTGTGCACAACAGTTTCGTCTAGTTCACGCACCAGCGCCAGTTTCACGGCTTGGTAGAGGTAAGTCGCAGCCCACAGTGCTGCCTCAACATTGAAAGAGGGAGCCGTATGGGGCAACTCAGTGGCGTCTTCGGCATGGTAGTCGCGTAATAGGTTCTCGGCGGCGTGCAGGTCGGCCGGCTCGAACGAATCCGGCTGGCCGGTCAGCACGGTACAACCGGTAGTTAGCAACTCATGCAAAAAAACGGATAGGAGCATAACTCAAGCAACACAGAATCTTTCCAGAACTTTTAATTTTTTTGAGGCGATTACTGTGGGTAATGCAAAGCCGCACAAGTTCTTTAAAAATCAGTGAATTCATGTTCACGTGGCTGTTGGCCTACCAATGGGCTAAGCCCCTGCGCAAGCGCCGGTGAAACACGGCCATCTGTGAGGCGTAACGGCCAAGCAGCACTTCCAACGGTTCACTGACGCTTGCATCAAACACAACTTCCGCACATTCAAATTCGGAGAGGTGGTACGTCAATCCGGCCGAGGTGGGCGTTAGGTTGACTTTGTACAATAGTCGCCATATTACCCGGTAGTAAACAGAGTCCTCGCCCCTAGGCACAGCGGAGGGATATGACACGGAATCCATGTATGCCCACTCGGACAGGCTCGCAAAGGTGGTATCGGACGTGGCCGGGCTCGCAGACTTTTCTGATGTCAGATTCGCGGCGTACCAGCGTCGGGCCCAGGCGCGTTGTTGCGCGGGCGTGGCCCCGGCTACGGGCCAGGGGAGTAGGCCGTCAAAGACGATGTTACCCGAGATAGGGTGCCGTGGCCACTCTATACTAGGTTGCGCACCGACCAAACTAGGGCGTAGAAGCCAGCAGCAGCACAGGACAAGCAAGCACAGTCGGATAGCCATGCTTCAAAGCTAGCAACGCTGGGACAAGGATGTTCACCAAAACGGTCCTAGCTTGAACGCGCGCTGTTAAGTTGGAGGAGTGTTTCTTTACTGGCATGATTGACCGCTCAACCGGAGACTTGATTTTTGCCCCGTCGGTGCGTGTCTGCGTCGGCGATCAGCTAGAAACGGTTGCCTCTCTTGCGCTAGGCGAGGGCCATCAGGTGCAGGAGATGGGCACCGGGTGGACATGGTTGAGGACTCAGAACGTGCGCAGGGGAAGTCAGTACTTCTCTATCGGGTTTGCTTTTTATAACAACCGCTTAAGGCAAGTCATTTTGGGGTTTTCGCCCACTCGGCTCGAATTATCCAGCAGTTGGGATACGTGGTCGGAAAGCGCCGAGCGGCAGCGACTAGGGGAGTATGAGCAATGGGTACGCGACGAGCTAGGACAAGAAGGGCATTTCCCATGGGGCACCGTGGAGGTTGTATATGACGCAAAAGGTGGCAGTAGTGGTATATCCCTCCGTTACGATTAGGGCCGTTGCTAAACTGCCAAGTGGATTCAGCAAGACGAGACTGAATGGTTAAACGAGCGTTATTTAGACAATAAAACGAGCTTACAGCAAAACAGTATGCGAGCGGTCAGGTATGTGTTGATAGGGTTGCTGTGGCTCTAGCTGCTGGGGGTAGGGTTTCTCTGGCTCAGCTACTACGGGAGCGGACACAACATCCCCGCGGCCACCAACCGTGGCTTGGTCGTGATGACTCTGGCCAACGTCGCCCTGTTAGCCCTTTTGCGGGCAGGCATGCGGCGGGGCAAACGCGCCGCGGAACACGGCAAGGGCACGGGCTACTAGCGGTTGGCTCACATCCCATGGCGCCTGCCGGAGCGAACACGTGAGGCGCGCCCCGTTCTGGGTGAGAACCCGCAAGGAATATGCGAACGTTCAGCAAAACGATAGCGACTTAGTCATCATCTGCTGGGGTAAACGAAGAATCGCCCAGGTAGCCCTGGTTGCCCGAATTGTAGCGGTAGATGTCAACATCGGTAATCGTGCGGGTGTGGTACAGAAAGTCGATAGTCCGCAGGTCGTGCTCCAGTGCCGGGGTGGGGGCTTCCTCGTTCACGTCGACGTAGAGCACAATCTCCAGCACCGATTCCAAGTCGAAGCGCTCCTTGACCGCCGCAATAGCCCCAGCGTGGTCGTGGAGTTGGTCGACGATTTCGGTCACTAGGCGGTCGATGTCTAGCGGTTCGGTGCCTGTGGCCGTGGACAGCTCCCAGGCGCTGTATTGCCGCCGACGGTAGCCGTTGGGGGTGGGGTCGCCTTTCTGCCACGTCTGGGTGGGGGCAACACCCAGTTGGGCCGTAACGTGGCGGGGTCAAAGTGCTCCCCTTTCAAGGCAAAGTAGACGTAGGAACCGGAAGGGGGCAGGCGCATGGGAAACGAGTGAACGGGTTGGCCAATGTAGGGTGTTATTAAACAGATAGGGTAAAATCTCCGACTTATCTGGTTAGTGGGCAGCGTTCCGGCTCGGGTGGCGCTATAGCTTGACCAGACAGTTCTTTAGGAATGGCACTTGCCGTACTTCAGCTATACCCATCGAAGATGGTGGCCAACGGCATGTTCAGCGCGTGCAGGGGCAGAATGCGCACGTAATCGGCATTGTACATCAACGGCTGCCCCCCCCGGCTTGCCGTTGGCCACGTGCACGTCCTTCGCAGTGCCTTCTTACCGCCACCTGAACCTGCATGGCAAATCTGACTTCTCCGACCAACCCCTGCCGGCCGAGGCTCCGTTTGACATGGCCCTGATTGCCGCCTGGCAACCTCTAGGCAAACCGGCATTGGGCCGAGTCGGAGGTTTTATCCTATCTGTTTAACAACACCCTTTATTGCAGGAGGCTTTTTGCCTATCAAACAGACGTTTGTGCGCGGCTTACTGCACCTCAAACTTGACCGTGGCGCTGCCCCGGCCCAGCGCCGCGGACAGCCCGGCCGGGCTATCGACCCGGCCCATACGGGTGTAGCGATAGGACGTAGACAGCGGCTGGTAAAACAAAACCAGCGTATTGGCCCCGTAAAGCAGCAAATCACCCGCCTGAATGGAGCCGGGACTGACGGCGTTGGTGGGCAGGCTGGCCGGCAGGTCGTGGTATTTCTCGTTGCTGTTCAACTCAGTCATCGAGATGGTGAGGGGCAGCAGGGCCACGAAGGCGGTGGTCGTCGGGTTGTCCAGCAACGTAGCCGTGAACGTATCGGCGCCGATGCGGATATGGAGTTTCGTGCTCATAGTGAGTAGGGTGGCCGGGTTGGGGCCGGGCGCGTCGCTTTTGCACACGCTGGCCCCAACCAGAATCAAGAATAGCACCAGCAGGCATGGACGTTTCATGACTTCCAGGAAATCAGTGATGCGGCGGACTCGTAAGCCACGCACCAGCGGAAAAAACCTGCTTACACCGGCTGGCGCATGGCTTCCAGCACCTTGTCGGGCGTCATGGGTAGGGAGCGGAGGCGGCGGCCGGTGGCGTGGAAAATGGCGTTGCCCACGGCCGCAGCAGTGCCCACGATGGCAATTTCGCCGATGCCCTTTACGCCCATGGCGTTGATGTAGGGGTCGTGCTCGTCAATGAACTCCACGGTCATGTCCGGAATGTCGGCGTTGACGGGCACGTGGTAGTCGGCCAGGGTAGCGTTGGTGTAGCGGGCCAGGTTGGGGTCACGCACAGTCTGCTCCATCAGGGCCGCCCCAATGCCCATCGTGGCCCCGCCCAGCACCTGCGAGCGGGCGGTTTTGGGGTTCAGAATGCGGCCGCCGGCCACCACACTCACCCACTTGGTGATGCGCACGGTGCCCAGCTCCGGGTCGACGCGCACCTCGCAGAAGTGCGCCCCGAACGAGTACATGGCGTGGCCGCTTTCCTTGCCGGCCTCGTCCGGCTTGGCAGCGCCGGCCTGGGCCGCTTCGTAGCCCGCGCCGTACTTGCCCTGGCCGAAGCCTTCGAGGTCGGTCAGGCTGGCGCGCTTCATCACGCCCGCAAACTCCTCGCCTTTGGCCGGATTGGCTTTCAGCTGCAGACGGCCTTTCACCACTTCCACCTCCGCCGGCTTAGCGCGGAACAGCGGCGACTTGGCGTCCGTCACGGCCATTTTGGTGAGCTTCTGCCACAAGTCCTGCGCGGCGGTGTACACTGACGAGGCGAAGGTGCCGGCCCCCATCGAGCCGCCCGAAATGTTGGTGGTCGGCAGCGCCGAGTCGCCCAGCTCGAAGCGCACCTTGTCGGGCGCGATACCCAGGCAGTCGGCCGCCACCTGCGTAATGACGGTGTAGGTGCCCGTGCCCAGGTCGGTGGCCGCCACCTGCACCACGGCGTGGCCGTCGGCGAAGAGGCGCACGCGGGCGTTGCCCTGCGAGTCGTTCACCGGGTAGGTGGCCGTGGCCATGCCCCAGCCCACGAGGTATTTGCCGTCGCGGGTCAATCCGTTTTTGGGGTTACGCTTGCTCCAGCCAAAGAGCTCGGCGCCGCGCTGATAGCACTGCTTCAGGCTTTTGCTGCTCCAGGGCTGCCCGGTGGCGGGGTCCTTGTCGGCGTGGTTGACCAGCCGAATATGCACGGGGTCGAGGCCGAGCTGGTAGGCCAAATCATCCAGCGAGCTTTCCAGGGCAAACGAGCCGGGCGCTTCGCCGGGGGCGCGCATCCAGGTGGGCGTCATCACGTTGCCTTTCACCAGCTTGGTGGTGGCTTCGAAATTGGGGCACTGGTAGAGCATGCCCATGAATTTGCTGTTGGTTTCAGCGTAGTCGTCCCAGGGCGAGGTGGTCGAGGTCTTCTCGTGCAGCAGGGCCAGCAGCTTGCCTTGCTTGGTGGCGCCCAGCCGCAGGGTCTGCTCCTGGTCTTCGCGGTGGCCGACGCTGGTAAACATCTGCGGACGCGTGAGCACCAGCTTCACCGGCCGGCCCACGGCCTTAGCCGTGAGGGCCGTCAGCACGCTGTGGGGCCAGATGGGGCCTTTGCAGCCAAAGCCGCCGCCGAGGTACTTGGTGATGACGCGCACCTGCTCCATGGGCAAGCCCAGAATAGCGCTCAACGCGCGCTGCTGCCACGAGACGCCCTGCGTCGCGTCGTACACGGTGAGGCGGTCGGCAGCTTCCCAGTGGGCGATGGTGGCGCTGGGCTCCATCGGGCTGTGGTGGTTGGTGGCGTGGGTGTAGGTGGCCGTCACCTGAGCCGGCGCGGCGGCGAAGGCCTCGGCGGCCTTGCCGCGGCGCTTGGTGCCCTCAGCGTCGGCATCGGGCTTGCCGCCGGGATTGTAGCGCGGCGCTTTCTTATCCTGGTACGAGGCTACGGGGGCTTCCGCGGTTATGCTCACGCGCAGCTTGGCGGCGGCCTGCTGGGCGTGCTCCAGCGTGTCGGCCACCACAATGGCCACCGGCTGGCCTGCGTAGAATATCTGGTCCGACTGCAGTGGCATGAAGGTCATCTGCACCGCATAGCCGATGGCCTCCTTGCCTTCCTGGGTTTCGGCCGTCAGGGCCGGTTTGGGCAGGTTCTGGTGGGTGAGGATGGCCAGCACGCCCGGCTCGCGCTGAGCCGCGCTGAGGTCGAAGCCGGCCACGCGGCCCTTGGCCACGTCGCTGGTTTTGATGACGGCGTGCACCATACCCGGCAGGTGGTTGTACTCGGCCGAGTATTTGGCCGCGCCCGTGACCTTGGCCCTGCCATCCACGCGGCTTAGTGGCTGGCCGACGGCGACCGTTTGGGGAGGAGTTTCAAAGAAGGCGGATTCGGTATCCATGATTCGGGCTGTTCGCTTATAGCCGTTGGCTACGGGCTTTGTGGTGGGAAATTGTCGGGGTGGCTTGCGGGGCGAGGGCGAACGGCTAGGCGCTAACCGCTTCCAAGGCGCGTACCAGCGTGTTCTGGGCCAACTCCACTTTAAAGGCGTTTTCGCTGCGGGGCTTGGCCCCCTGCAGCGCGGCGGCAGCGGCGGCCTTAAAGGTGGCCTCGGTGGCCGGCTGGCCTACCAGTGCCTTTTCGGCTTCCAGGGAGCGCCAGGGGCGGGTGCCCACGCCGCCCAGCGCCACGCGGGCCGAGCGGATGGTGCCGCCCTGCACATCGAGGCCCACGGCGGCCGAGGCCAGGGCGTAAGCGTAGCTGCTCCGCTCGCGCACCTTCAGGTAAGTGGAGCGGCGGGCGTGGGCGGCGGCCGGGATGGTCACGGCCACTAGCAGCTCACCGGGCTCCAGCACAGTTTCCTTCTGGGGCGTGCTGCCGGGCAGCAGATAAAAATCCGTTACGGGCACCTGGCGCTGTTTACCCTTGGCGTTTTCCAGGGTCAGCACGGCATCGAAGGCGGCCAGGGCCACGCTCAGGTCGCCGGGGTAGGCAGTGGCAATGCAGCTGTCGGAGGTGCCCAGCACAGCCAGGTTGTGGTTGTCGCCTTCCAGAGCGGGGCAGCCGGAGCCGGGCACGCGCTTGTTGCACGGAAACGCCGCGTCGCGGAAGTAGCCGCAGCGGGTGCGCTGCAGAATGTTGCCCCCGATGCTGGCCATGTTGCGCAACTGCGGCGAGGCCGCCAGCAGCAGCGACTCGGAAATGGCCGGAAACTGGGCCTTTACCAGCGGATGCTCGCCCACGGCGTTCATGCGCTCCATGGCCCCGATGCGCAGCCCGTCCTTGGTCTGCTCAATTCCTTTAAATGGGAGTTGATTGATGTCAACCAGCTGCGGGGGCTCCTGCAAGTTGGCCTTCATCAGGTCTAGCAGGGTAGTGCCGCCGGCAATGTAGGCCGCCTGGGGCTGGTCTTTGGTGCGGCCGGTGGCCTCCTTAGCCGTAGTGGCCTGGGTGTAGCTAAAGTTGTTCATGGGTCAGGTCTTAGGGATTAGGGGCTTAGGATTTAGGATTGATTTTGGAATACGGCCAAGCAGCCCCCACTGACGGAGCATACTAAGCCCTAAAACCTAAGTCCCTAAGCCCTACCTGCTACTTCGCGCACGGCGGCCAGAATGTTGGGGTAGGCGCCGCAGCGGCAGATGTTGCCGCTCATCCACTCGCGGGCCTGGCCGTCGGTGGTGGCGTGGCCTTCTTTTACGCAGGCAACACCGCTCATAATCTGGCCAGGGGTGCAGTAGCCGCACTGGAAACCGTCGTGCTTGAGGAACGCCTCCTGCATCGGGTGCAGCTCGTCGCCCTTAGCCAGGCCTTCGATGGTGGTGATTTCCTTACCCTGCTGCATCACGGCCAAGGTGAGACAGGAGTTGATGCGCTGGCCATCCACGTGCACGGTGCAGGCGCCGCACTGGCCATGGTCGCAGCCCTTCTTGGTGCCGGTCAGGTCGAGGTACTCGCGCAGGGCGTCGAGCAGGGTGGTGCGGGGCTCCAGGGTCAGGTTCTTCACCTGGCCGTTGATGCGCAGCTGCATGGGGCTGGCGCCCGACACCACCGGGTTGACCGGGGCGAGCTTCTGGGCCAGAGTTTCGGCCTGGCTGGCGATGGGCGAAGCCAGGGCAAAGCCCAGGATGCCCCCGGCCTGCTGCATGAACGTGCGGCGCGAACCGTCGGATGGCTGCGTAGCCTCGGGTTGGGCGTCCGGGAATAAATCAGACTGCATGGGATGAAGTAAAGGTGGGAAAATGAGCCCGCGCCGCCGCACGCCGCGTCGGGGCCGCCAAGGCGTCTGCCGGGTGCCAACTGCATCTACTCAAATGTAGTTTTGACGGTTGCGAAGCAGGTTGTACGAAGCCTTATTATAAATACTCCAGAAAAGTCCGCCGGGCCACATGCCGGCTCGAGTTATCCAGCAGCTGGACATACTGGCGCCGCTTTAAACTAAAGGGAATTTCGGTTGGACTCAGAAATAAGGCCTGCGCCAATTCCTTACTTTGCTAGGCAGCACCTTCCAGTAAAATAGCCTTCGGCAGGACTGCTACACCCTAGGGCCGCATTCCGTTGCGCTGCCGCATCATCACTACATTGATTTTCGATTTGCAAATTGAAAATCATTTTTATGAGGCGAGTAGCCATATGTAGGAGTGCCGCATAGCGCTGAATTAAAATTATAAGGACTGATAAGGTTTACTTGATGTTCCCTATCGCCGAACCTATAGGTTCCGATAACTTTTAATTATCGGAATCTGTACGTATATTTGCTTTTCGAGCCATTTTTCGCCCGGCTACTCCTTTATATATAGGCTACATGAAAACCGACGCTCGGCTGATGACCACGCCCAAGACTACCGACTCGCTTGCGAGCCTATCGGAGCAGACGGCGCGGTACGTCGAGGCTGGTTTGCAAGGTGCACCCAACACGGCCCGGGCTTACGCCTCGGACCTGCGGCACTTCACCCACTGGTGCCAGGCCAACCAAGTCGAGCCGGTGCCGGCGACAGTGGATACGCTCGCCGGCTACGTGACCTACTTGGCCGACGCGCGCAAAAAGGTCGCGACTATTCACCGCCATCTTTCGGCCATCAGCAAAGCACACGTGTTGCGCGGGCTGGATTGCCCCACGGACAACAAGCAGTTTCAGGTGCTGCTCGACGGTATCCGCCGCGTGCACGGCGTGCGGCAAAAGCAAGCACCGGCCTTTTCGCTTGTTCAACTCAAGCGTTTGGTGCGCGCTATCGATACCCAAATGGTGACAGGACTACGGGATCGGGCTATTTTATTGTTGGGATTTACTGGAGCCTTCCGCCGTTCAGAGCTGTCGGCTTTGAACGTACAGGACTTGCGCTTCACTGAGGATTGCCTGATTGTTTCACTGGCGAAGAGCAAAACCAACCAACTAGGTGAATACGAGGAAAAGGCTATTTTCTATTCGCCGGAAGCCAAGGTCTGCCCTATCCGTTCTTTGCAGGCTTGGCTACGAGCGTTGAAGCGGGAAACCGGGCCGGTTTTCGTTGGGATGCGTATGGGCCAGCGGCTGACCCAGGCTCGGTTATCGGACAAGAGTATCAATATTATCGTTCAGAAATACCTCGGTCCGACATATTCCGCACACTCACTCAGGGCGTCCTTTGTAACGGTTGCAAAACTAGCTGGAGCTGATGATAGTGAAATTATGAACCAGACCAAGCATAAGACGTCCACAATGATCCGTCGATATACCCGATTAGATGATGTGCGACAACACAATGCGGCCCAAAAATTGGGATTATAGTAGAGTATTCATTCTATTCTATTCTATTCTATTCTATTCTATTCTATAAATAGTTAAAAGTTTCCGTAGGAACCTGTATGGCTAAGACACTCATTGATTAGCACATGTAATTATGGTCACACCATAATACCTACTTAGAGTATGACTTAATTAGGCCTGATCATGCTAACAAATAAGCAACGTTAAGGGCGTCATCCTGCTCACCAACGGCCGCGTGCTGGCCGAGGATGAAACCGCCTTCGAGGACCTGAGCCAGCGCCAAGACGGCCAGCACGTCTTTGTCAAAGCCAAGTTTGCCAAGAAGAGCCACTAACTGTCACTGCAGTGGACGGTGTTTCCCTCAGGCTGAGTGAAAATGACCGCCAAGTATTTCCTGAAGACTACGACTTCGCCTGGCCGGCCTGAGCTTCAACTACACCGAGGATGAGGTGCGCGGCGCCTGGTGGCACGGCGAGGGCCCCTACCGCTTCTGGACAGACCGCCTGAAGGGCACCAACCTGGGTGTGTAGACCAAATCCTGCAACACCAGCACCGGCGAAATAGGAGGCACCCGCGGCTTCGAGTACCCCGAGTTCAAGGGCTACTACTCTAACTTCTATTGGCTCACCCTGCAGACCACCGGCCAGCCCCTCACGATAGTCTGAGACCAAGAAGACGTCTACCTACGCCTGTTCACACCCAGCTTCTCAGCCATGCCCTACAACACGGCCCCAGCCTTCCCCGGCGCCCAGCTCTCTTTCATGCACAGCCTCTCGGCCATTGGCACCAAGTCGCAGAAAGCCGAGAACATGGGCCCGATGAGCAAAACTAATATGTACTATGACTACGCCTCCTGGCACACCAAGGAAATAACCCAGCACTTCGACTTCTCAAGCCAGCAGGCACCGGTAGGGGTCGTCAGGCAGCCGTAGAAGCTTAAGGCTTGAACATAGCGACGGGTAGTGAACCGATAAGGATTGCTACCCGCTGTTATATTGCACACTTAAGTTGCCTTGGCAAGGTCAACTTCTGAAAAAAATCTTAAAAAATTTACTCTGATGACTCCAGAATACATAATTGAAATATGTGTAGCAATTGATATTGCAATATTAGGCATTGCTTATCCAATTATAGTTGATAAAATTTCCAATATAGGAGATAAATATAACTCTCAATATATTCCAGTGCTATTTGATAGCGAATTTCCTCAAAAGTCGTTGTCTATTACTATAAACAAAAATAATTATAGAATTTCATTTTTTAAATTTATTATGTATTTTACAATATCATCATTAATATTTATGATATTTAAAATCCCCCCATTATTTGGCTGGGATAACTGGTTTGTAAATGATTCAGCAAAATTTTTAGTCTTAGCATTATCACTTCTGTTTACAGTTTCATTCTTTATTTGGCTAGACAAAGTTGTCCTTTTCAATGGAAAGTCCACGTCGTTGCTAACCCATATTATTAAAAAATATGAACTATTGAAGGGTAGTCCTGAAGCTAGTCAGTATCATTTAAAAGCTATTAACGAATTAACTTTTTATGCTATTGAGAAACAAGATGAGCATTTGCAGGAAACATTATTAGATTTTTATTATAAAGTTTTTGCTAAAATTCGTAAAAATCATGATAAAAATAAGCCTTTAGTATATCCTATTGATCTGTATTTCTTAGTTAATAAGCTGAATGTGGAAATTGTAAATACTGATAATAAGAAGCTTAAAGCAATAGAACATAGGGCTGTAAGCGGGGTCTGGCTACTTGGGGAAGATTTTGAAGAAATAAATATATCTGATGATACATACAACTGGTTGTGGAGAAATATATATATATTTTGTGATAATCCTCGATTTGTGAAAATGTTTTGGTCTAATTCAAATCAGTATTTCACATATAACTTGAAAATGATTCATGCTGATTATGAAAAAGGCAGTATTGCCAATGAGGCAGCAATTGCAGTAAGGCAGCAAGAGCGCAATTCATTCCTTGAATTACACTATGCTCTTGGTGGCTTAATGTTATATAGGAATAGGTATGACGTGTTAAAATATATTTTTGAATACTCTCAATCACAACCCCCGCAATATGTTTTACTTCCTCAATCAATGACAGAAATTTTTAACTGGTTTGAGCATTTTCGTAATGACTTTAAGAATACAAAATTACCTATAGATATAAAATACTCGTTTCCTGAGCTGGATAATCTTGGAAGCAGAAGTCAAGTAAACCATTGGATATGCAAATATCTTGTCGTTTTGTTTATGCGTCAGTATACTTTGCGGCAATATTACACCTTCCAAAATTTTACAGCTTTACCTGTTCTTCCGAATGAAGTAGTTGAATTAAATAATTGGCTTGATACAGTTTCTTATTTTGAAAATATTCTACGCAAAATAATAAGTAATGATGTTCTGTTGAATGAACTTGAATTATATAATATAGCCCAAGAAAAATCAATCGAATTTTTATTATTTGTGGATCGCCTTAAATCGGCTATTAATAAAAATATAGCTGATAAAAAAATTAGCACAGAATTGTCTGATGAAAAAATAGCGTCGTTTTATATAAATTCAGCTAATATCATAAGAAAATCTTTTTCAAAGTACAATTCTGTGTTTACTTCAAAAGATATAAACCAAGAAAAAAATAAAGTAAAAATTCCTATTAGTGGCGGAATAGTTCTTATGTCAAAATCTTCCTTTGTAGAAGATGATATACCTAGTTTAAATTTTGACACATTCTTTGCTGGGCAAATTGCATCACAAAATATCGAAAGATTGATTCCAAAATCGTTTTCTGTTTCTAAAACCAAGCGTTATCTTCTGAATAAAGATAATTTTCTTTTGGGAATAGATAGGATAATTAATGGCGCCAAAGACATTGTTATTGTTGGCGTAGAAGTCAGGCATGAAGTTAAACAAATTCTTGATAATAGCCACTTTAGGGATATGACCAGATATATACCATCTACTGAGTATGATGTACAGGATGCTTTGTTTATTGTTGCTGAATCTGACCTACCTGTAATCGAACACAAAAATATTGATGAGAGTACGATAACAGAATTAAACCTTGTGTTAATTGACAAAGATCTTCAAGTGTATTCTTCTGTATTGGATATAAATAAAAATGAAAACTCGCACATTAAAAATAGATGGAATTTAGAAGATGCTCCTGATACTAATGATTTGAAAGTGCAACTAGCTATTGTATTTTCGAGTGTAATATATTGGGGAGATGAGAGAGAGGTGGTTCAAGTAAACATTGCCTCCGAGTACAGGGAGCAAGGAATTGAGAATAATGTTAACGATATAGAAAGCATGAAAAGCGTTAACAAGGATATTGCTAACTAGTTATGACCTCAATTGACAGGGAAGCTTTCCTGCTTCCCGAGCTACCCACTTGTGCCCAAATCTTGGGGCTTTCTGTGTATGCAGGTATCTAATATCAGGATCAACTTTACACAGGTCCACTGAATCATGAAGTTCCGATATAATTTGGGCCAATGGTAAGCTATTTGTCACGAGCGTGAAACAGAGTGAATTCAATAAGCTATTGTATTATGCCCACTCCCGCCAAATACATCATTCGCTACCCTCACCACTTGAATAGTATAACTTCTAATAGGCTCGAACACTTAGTTGCTGACATTATCAGTGCAAGCTATACTCACTGTGAGGTGAAGCATATGGGCGGACCTAGCGACCGAGGCATTGATGTATTGTTCATCAATAGCGGGAACACACACTGGCTCATCCAGGTCAAACGAAGCGAGGGCCCGACCGTACCTGAAGATTTTAGTACGCTGCAAAGTATTATTGGTAAACTGCTTCTTATGGGAGACAAGAACGCTATGTATTGTAAAGAAATCTAATACGCTTTCAAAACCTCTTAAAAGATGAAGGAAATTGCCTCTCGCTTGGGTTACACCGTTAAACTAATTGATAATCGATGTTGCTTGACTTGAGATGATTAGCCCGCTTATCCCGGCTACACCGTTGAAGAATCTACTTATAAATTCAAGTGCCTCGGAAATATTGCAAAGCGTCAAGAATAAGTTCTTAAGTATCAGGCTTGACAGCTTTCATAAAAAACACCCAATTAGTAAGTCTCAACAACTTCCCTTATTCAGCTGATAGCCTTCTGTACTATTAAGCTAATTATCAAATCCCAGGTTTTATATGCCAAAACTTCTCCTTCCTTGGCTGAACGTTACGATCAAGTCAGAGCTGCTTTAGACTTCAGTGAATTTGAGATCCCCCGCGCCCAGGCACTTTCTGACGCTGACTACCCTAACTATCTAGCAGAGCAACTCAACAAGTACAACGCGTACTATAACCAGGTCCTCAGACCCTTGATTGAGACCGAAGACGGAATGCCGTTTGGCGAAGGGTCTGAAATGAACGTACCTATACTGCATACTCCCCTTCATAAAACCATTTGCACGCTCTCTAATGGCTTAATTCAAACGATAGAACACTATTACAATGGCCGAGTAATACAGGCTGCTGAGACTTTCAAAAATGTCTTAGACGATATTCAAGCCATTTATCTATTAACAGCTAAGAGCCTACCTGAAGGAGTCACCTTCTACCGCTCCCGCACTCGCCACCCTGGCGAACAGCACTTCACTAGAGAAGACCTTTTTCACAATCCCTTTGAGAATCGTGGCCGGGTATCTACCAGTCGATACAGCATTCCCGGTTTACCAGCGCTTTATCTGGGTGATTCGGTATATGTGTGTTGGGAAGAGACCAGACAGAGTAGAATAGACAATTTGTACTTCAGCCGCTTCCAAAACATGGATACAGCGAAAGTGGTCAAGATTGAGCGGATACAAGACTTTCTAGCAGATATAGAGGCACCTAGAGACGGTGCCACTCGTGGTAAGCACCTTTTCTTCCTTGTGCGTTACCTGACTGTTTTCCCGCTTTGTATTGCCTGCTCTATAAAGACCAGGACAGACGGCGACACGTTTAAGCCTGAGTATATTCTTCCCCAGTTGCTACTCCAGTATGTAACGGCTGCGAAAGGCGTAGCAGGAATCAAATTCCCCTCTACCAGAGTGGACTACAGTAAGATTGATGGGATATCCGCTTACAACTATGTTTTTCCCGTTAAAAAGTCCAGAAGCAGCGGTTACTGCCGTGAGCTAGTGAAGCTGTTTTCGCTTACAGCCCCGACCTCTCTTGAGCTGGAAAGGCTCATGTCTTATTCCGACCTGAAAACGTCAAGCCCCGCAGATGTTGCGGAAGCATTTAACAGTAGTAAGGACCTTGAACTAGTTGAGGGAGTTCGGAGGTCTTACTTCAACTCGGCATTCGGCTATCTTGAATTACTACTTAAGTACCGTCATCTCGACCGCTTAGTGATGCCCTAGGAAATCACATTGCGGTAGAGAGAAGAACCCTAAACAGTAGCTTTGCAGTAAGCCGAACCTACCAGTCCAGTTGAGTCTGTTCAATCAAGAGCCTCCGGCCGCAGGTATACTCTGCGACCGGAGGCTCATATGGTATGAGAGAAAGTACTTGAGCCCTTAATTGGGATTTCAGGTAGCAAGCTGCTTCCGGAAATATGTTTCTGTTTCTGTTTCTGCATCTGCATCGGTATACACGTAGCACCCATTCATGCCACGAGTCATCAGGGTCCGATAGGTATTTTAATGATGCAATCTAGCATCTGAGCTGCCTCCGCTGGCTCCTCTTTCGCAAACTTCTTATGGCCCTTCACCGAATTATCCGAACGAGCGCGCTTATTGGCACCGGTTATGATTTTCTCATCCCTGACGATCATATCTTTATCCTGTTGCTTCTGTCGCTACCGGTTATGAAATAGTACTTAATGATAGGGTACTGATACACCTTTTAGGCATTCTCCTATGGAACCAGTTCAGCACGTTCTTGCCGATAACATAGCTATGGCGAACCGTTGGTATACCTCCCTATTCGACTTTTCACCTACTGAAAAGCCCTATGGATTGCGCTACCAGCTTGACGGCGAGTCCTTCGTTCTCAGCCCTTCGGGGAATATAAGCCCCTTTGGCTTGCGGTTGCCATTCATGGAGCAGGCGCGCCAACGGCTCGCCAGGTTGATGACGGACCCAGGGGATGTGTTAGGCATTAATCATGGCTACGAGGAGGGAAAAACAGCCACTCTTCGGGACCCATTCAGCAACATGCTGATGATACTTGATCTCGCTAACCAGTAGAGTTGAGCCAGCATACGGCTTTTCGTGCAACGTTCTAACAAGCACGTAATAGCGTGCGAACATACGTTCACGAACAACACAGCATCAGCGCATCAGGGCCTAGCCAGACAGGGCTTTGAATAAATTCATAATCCGCTGCCTTACTACTCATTAAGCAAATCAGGTGACACAGCTGCCTTCTGGCTCTCGTCTCAACATCGCAGCCTTGTCCGCTGTGTTTGCGGATACGACCAACGCCTACAAATTTTACTGGTTTCTCGCCATTCTGGACCACTTACGAGACACGGGCACCGCGCGCGTAGCCATGCACGACTTGGCGCTGCGCATGCTGGGCAGCGTGTGGTACCCTCTGGATTACTTTAAGCTCTCTTTCGGCCGCCGAGACACCTTTAAACCAATCGCTGCTTTTATTACGCAGCACGTAGTCGTCGATAACAGCCCAACGGCGCCCCCCTTGTTTACCCAGCTTCGGGCCATGCCCACGGCTGAGCAGCAGCTGCTGCAAGCGTGGGTCCGCAAGCTCACCAACTGGGTACCCTACCGCTTTATTCGGCCCATGTTCGCCGAAGAAACGCGGGCCCTGCATGACCCGAAGGTAAACGCGCTCATTATCGCCCTTGCAAACGCTGGCAATCGGGCCCCTTACCGGTTTGATGGCAAAGACTTGGTGCTGCACGAAGAGTGGATCGAATACCTGCAGCAACACCAAGCTATTCTGCGGGGCTTTATCCAATGGCATTTGGTTCGATTCCTGCAGAAGAACAATCCCAACGTTACCGGCTTAACCGAAAAACTAGACAAGCCCAGCCAGCGAGATTTAAAGACCGCTAGCCACTTTTGGAAGCACTATCTAACGGCCCACCCAGCACTCACGTGCATCTATTCCGGACAACCCATCATCCTTAAGAGCCTAAGCCTAGACCATTTTCTTCCCTGGTCGTTCGTGGCGCACGATCAGCTGTGGAATATCATTCCAACCCCCAAAACGGTTAACTCAACCAAGAACGATTGGTTACCGTCCTTTCCGCAGTATTTCGAGCCCTTCGCCGCCCTGCAATACAGCGCGTTTCAGTTCCACGCTGATCAGGAGCACTATGCGCTGCTGGAAGACTACCACTTGTTGTTCGCCCGGGATATCGCGGCGTTACGTGAGCTGTCCTATTCCAGCTTCCGCGATTATTTACACGGGCAACTAGCACCGCAGCTTCAGATTGCGCAAAACCTAGGGTTTTCTTATCCCTTCGTGTACCGCGGTATTACATAGCCGCGCAACGGCGGCCCTTCCACGCATCAACGCAGCAAGGCCTCCAGCAAGGTTACGGCCTCCCGGATGCTTTCTGTCGCCTCCCTTACCTGCTCTTCGGTCGTGAACCGGCCCAAACCCAGGCGGACCGTGCAAAAAGCATCCTCGTAGGACAGGCCAATGGCCGAGAGCACCCGCGACGGCTCCGGGCTTCCCGCCTCGCACGCTGCCCCGGTACTGAGCATCAGCTCCGACAAATTGGCCATTAGAGCTTCAGCTTCCACGCCCACGAACGTCAGGCTGCTGTTGTGGGGTAGGCGCCGGTCGGTGTTGCCGTTAACCTGCACCTGCGGCAGGCTGCGCAGCAGCTCCTGCTCCAATTGGTCGCGCAAGCCAGCCAGGCGTTGACTTTCCGTCAGCAGCTCCTCGGCGCACAGCTGAGCGGCCCATCCCAGCCCCACGACCAGCGGTACTGGAACCGTCCCGGGGCGTAACCCAAATTCTTGGCTACCGCCCCGCATCAAGGGCACCAGCGGCTCCTGCTGGCTACCGCCCCGCACATACAGTGCCCCGACGCCTTTGGGCCCGTAGAGTTTGTGGGCGCTCAGGGAAAGCAAATCAACCTCCCAGGCCTGCACGTCTACCACAACCTTGCCTACTGCTTGCGCCGCATCGCAGTGCAGTAACGCCCCGTGGGCGTGGGCCAGGGCTGCCAGCCGGGCCACGTCCTGCAGCGTGCCGATTTCGGAGTTGGCTGCCTGGACGGACACAAGCAAGGTCTCGTCGGTGATGAGCTCTTCGGCTGCAGCCCACTGCACCGTTCCCTGTGCGTCCACGGGCAGTACCACCACCTCCCAGCCCTGGGCAGCCAGCCACTCGCACGGCTCTAATACCGACTTGTGCTCGATGGCGGTGGTCACGAGGCGCCGGCGGTGCCCCCCAGCGCGCTCATGCTGCCGGGCCGCCCCCAACAAGGCCAGGTTGTTGGCTTCCGTAGCCCCGGAAGTAAACACAATCTCGGCTGCCTGCGCGCCCAGCAAGCCGGCGACCTGCTGCCGGCTGTGCTCCATGGCCCGGGCCGCCTGCCGCCCCAGCTCATGCGGGCTGGCGGGGTTACCATAGGCCGTAAGCCAATAAGGCAGCATGGCTTCTACTACTCGTGGGTCACAAGCAGTTGTGGCGTGGTTGTCTAGGTAAATCATTGCAGCGGGGTAAATAGTCTGCAAAACTCGTGATTGATTCGCTTACTTTTGAAGATGGGATGGGCCGCCGTAAAGCTTTGCTGGCTTTTTTTCAGCTTGGCCTGCTCTCTCGTCCTTTTCTACCTTACCGCACGCTATGCGTTTTCGATTTTCTGGGCACGAAAGTTTTCCGTGCCGCTATACTTGGTTACCCAAGGCCTACCTTCATCTAGCCAGCAATCCGGCGCTTTTCAGCGAGGAAAACGAAGCCATGGTGCGCTTGGGGGTGGGCAAGAACATGGTGCGTGCCATCCGCTTTTGGGTGCAGCTAGCGGGCATTGCGGAGCCGCACCCCACCGAGCCCGGCTACCAAATTACCGCCTTTGGGCACGCGCTTTTCCACCCGCAAACCGGCTACGACCCCTACTTGGAAGACGTGCGCACCCTGTGGCTGATTCACTGGAAATTCTGCGCGCACGTGGAGGAACCCATGTTTGCTTGGTATTTCCTGTTCAACCAGTGGTCGGAACCCGAGCTGTCCCGCAGTGAGCTGCTGCGCAATTTTAAACTGGAGGCCGCCAAGCAAGACCGGCCCCTCTCCGAAGCAACCCTCAGCCAGCACCTGGACATTTTTCTGCACACCTACATCCCGGCCCGAGGACGCAAAGGGGAAGTGCTGGAAGACAATCTGGACTGCCCCCTAACCGAGCTCAATTTGCTGGTACCCGCCGGAGAACGAATGGCAGAGTCGACCGATGGCCGCCGACGGGAGGCCGTGTTCACCTTCCGCTGGGACCACAAGCCCGAAATCACCGGTCCGCTACTTGCGTATTGCCTGCATGACTTTTGGCGCCGGAACCGGCCCCATGAGCAGTCATTAACCTTTCGGGAGGTAACCAGAGCACCAGGTAGCGTTGGGCAAGTCTTCAAATTGACCGAAAAGGATCTGGAGGACCGGTTGGAGAACTTACGATCGGATTCGCAGGGCTTATTAGAATACCGTATTTCGGCAGCGTTGCCCCGAGTACTTAAATCATTCGAGTGGAGCGAGGAGGTAGAAACGCGTTTGCTAGCCAGCGTCTACCAGCGTCCTGCCCCAATTAACATTGCCGCACAGTCGGAAGAGGTGGTTGACCATGCATGAAGTCGAACAAGCGCAGCTTTTAAATATTCAGGGGCGTTTTCTGCGCTCCACCCACATTGAACGCGACTGGCACGACCCGGTCGCGCTGCAGGATTACGTCGTAACCCAACACGCCAAGCAGAGTACGGCGCGCCTTACGGCGGGCTTAACCCCTACCTCCGGGCTACGCGCCTGGCGCATCACGGGGGATTACGGGTCAGGCAAATCCTCATTTGCCCTGCTACTAGCCAATATACTTTCCCACCGACGTCAGCAGTTACCTGCGGCTTTACAAGCGGCCATAGCGCCTGCCCTGCAAAGTGTGGACGCCGCGTCCCTGCCCTTATGGCCGGTCCTGGTGACGGGCTCCCGGGAGCCGCTAGGTCTAGCCATCGTACGCGGTCTACACGAGTTGCTGCTAGCATTGCCGGAACCGCCAACGAAGCTGGTGGCCAAGCTCCACGCTGCCGTAGCAAAAGGTCTCGTTTCCGACGCGCAGGTCATTAAATGGGTGCAAGCAGTTCACGCGCTAATGCTCGAAAGCGGGCTCGCTCAGGGCCTGCTGCTAGTGCTCGATGAGGTAGGCAAGTTTTTGGAGTTCGCAGCGTTGCACCCCGAGCGCCAGGATATTTACCTGCTGCAAGGGCTGGCGGAGCTGGCGGCCCGCAGCGGACCGGCGCCCCTGATGATCGTGGTGCTAATGCACCAAGGCATCAGCGGTTACGCCGAGAACTTAACGCAGACCCAGCAGCGGGAATGGGAAAAGATCGCGGGCCGCTACGAGGAACTCAGCTGGCATCATCCTCTGGAGCAAGTAGCCGAGCTCATTTCCAGCGCGCTCAACACCGACCTGACGGAAGCCCCGCGTCAGGCGTCGGCGCACGCCAAGCGGGACATGCAGGACGCGCTGCGCCTGCGCTGGTACGGCACAGCTTCCCACCAGAAGTCGTTGTTGAACATCGCCGCCCGTCTCTACCCGCTGCACCCCACGGTGCTGCCCGTGCTGGTGCGCCTGTTTGCCACCTTCGGGCAGAACGAGCGGTCGTTGTTCTCATTTCTGCTCGGCAGTGAGCCCTTTGGCCTGCTGGACTTTGTGGAGCGTACCGAAGGGCGCGACTTCTTTCGCATTGCCGACCTCTACGATTACGCCCGGCAAGCCTTTAACCAGCGCTTGAGCCTGCAGAGCTTTCGCAACCACTGGAAGGCCATCGATGGTATTGTTTCCTCCTACCGGGGCGAGGAACCTCTAGAGCTTGGCCTGCTCAAAACGATTGGCCTGCTCAACGTGCTGAATGCCGAGGATTTGCTGGCTACCAACGAAGCGCTGGAACTCGCGCTGCGGGGCAGCGAAGACGTGAAGGCGGCCATTCAACGCCTCAAAGCCCAACACCTGCTGTACTACCGCGGAGCCGCAGGCGGCTACAGCCTCTGGCCCCACACCAGCGTTAACCTGGATACGGTGTATAGCGAAGCCACCCGGGAGATTGGATCCTTGCAAAAGGTGGCCGGTTTGGTGCGTGACCGGTTAGAGGTGCGTCCCCTCGTGGCACGCCGCCACTACATCCGCACCGGCACGCTGCGCTTCTTTGAGGTGGTATACGTTGCCGTCGATACGCTCGCGGACCATATGCGCGCGCCACTGACGGCTGACGGTCGCATCCTGGTGCCGCTCTGCGAGACGCCGGAAGAGGAAGCCCGCGCTTTGGCCCTAGTGCAGACGGAACTCACCCACTCCCTGGCCCAGGTGCTCATTGCCGTGCCCCAGCCCCTGCAGGGCCTGGCGCCCGTCCTGGCCGAAGTACTGCGCTGGGAGTGGATTCAGCGTAACGTGCCGGAGCTGCAGCACGACGGGCCCGCGCGGGACGAAACCGCTACCCAATTGGCGCTGGCTCAGCAACGCCTGGCCGAGCACTTGCAGCGCTACGTGGGCATGACCAACGCGACGGACGAAAGTGGCCTGCGTTGGTTCCGCCAGGGGGCTTTGCTGCCCACCGTCAAGTCGGGCCCGGAGGTCATGACGCTGCTGACTACGGTGTTGGATGAAGTCTTCCATTCCGCGCCACTGATCCACAACGAACTCGTGAACCGCAAGTCGCCCTCCTCGGCGGCCGCGGCGGCGCGGGGGCGGTTGTGCGAACACCTGTTCGAAACTTCTTCGGAACCCTATTTGGGCATGGATGCGACGAGAACGCCGCCGGAAATGTCCATGTACTTGTCCGTACTTAAGGAAGCCCAGCTCCACGTTTTCAATCCAGAGCATCAATCGTGGTCCTTGCAGTTACCTGCAGCGGAGCATGACCACCTACGTATACTCCCCGCCTTCCAACGCATTGGGGAAGTTCTGCGCGCGTCCAGCGACGCTCGGGTACCGGCGACGGAGGTCTACGCCGCCCTGCAGCAAGCACCTTATGGCGTGCGGGAGGGCATGATCCCCCTGTTGCTGGCTATTTTCAGCGTGATCAACGAGCAGGAGCTCGCCTTCTACGAGGACGATACCTTCATTCCCCGCATCACGGGCTCGAACTTCTTCCGGCTTACCAAAGCCCCCGAGACGTTTGACATTCAGTTCTATCCCATCAGCGGGGTGCGGACGGGATTGTTCCAAAGCTTAATCCAGCACCTGAAGCTTTCAGGCAAGCAGCCCGTGCGCGTCGACCTGCTGGACGTGGTCAAGCCGCTGCTGACCTTCGTGGCCGGCCTGCCAGCATATACACTGAAGACTTCGCGTCTGGCCCCGCAAACCAAGGCCGTACGAGCACTATTGATGACGGCTCGCGACCCCGCTACGCTGTTGTTTCATGCCCTGCCCGAAGCCTGTGACCTGCCCCCCATTCTGGAAGAATCCGGGGAGCAAGACCAGACGGTTGAACAGTTTGCCCTGGCTTTAAAAACGGCCATCGATGAGCTGCGGGGGGCCCACCCGGCCTTGCTGCACTGGATTAAAGAGCGCCTGCAGGAAGAGTTTTTATTGCACGGCACGTTCGAGCAGGTCCGGCAGGCGCTGGCCCCCCGGGCTGCTTCGGTGGCAGGTTTCGTCACCGAGCCCCGGTTGAAGAGTTTCTGCCTTCGTCTGGCCGACACCAACCTATCCGAAACGATGTGGCTGGAATCGCTGGGCAACTTGGTATGCGCCATGCCACCGGCCAAGTGGAAGGACGCCGACGTGCACAAGTACGAGCAGGAGATTCATCACCTGGCCGCACAATTCGCCCGCGTAGAGGCCATTGTCTACAACCGCAGCAAGTTCAAAGGCACGGTTGAGGGGGAGTCGGTCCGCATTGCCCTCACCCAACCCACGGGTCAGGAACGCAAAAAAGTCATCCACCTCACGCCGGAGGAAGTCAAGGATGCCAACGAGCTGCAAGACGTCATCGCCGGGCTACTGCGCGATAAAGGGCTCGTGGGCATGGCCGCCGCGTCGCGGGCACTGTGGCAGTTGCTCTCCGCCACGGAGTCAACGGCTACGGAAACCGGACAGGAAATTTTCTAAGCCCTGTTTTTGCAGCGTTTAAACATTTACATTGGTCATCTCATAGTACCAGAATTGCCGTGGAACTCCCTTTTCGACATATTTTAAGTTTATCCGGCGGCAAAGACAGCGCGGCGTTGGCCATTTACATGCGGGACCGCGTGCCCGAAATGGAGTACGTCTTTCACGACACGGGCAAGGAATTGCCCGAAACGTACGAGTACCTCGGCCGGCTGGAGGCGTTGCTGGGCAAGCCCATCCACAAGAGCACCGTGGAAAACGGTGATTTCATCGGGTTTGATCAGCTGCTGAAAATCTACGGGGGTATGCTCCCCTCGAATCACCGCCGCTGGTGCACCCGCATGATGAAGCTCAAGCCCTTCGAGCGCTTTATCGGCAAGGACAACTGCTACAACTACGTGGGCCTGCGCGCCGATGAAAAACGGGAAGGCTATATCAGCCACAAGCCCAACATTAAGCCCTTGTATCCTTTCATCGAGGACGGGCTGGTTAAGGCTGACATCGAACGCATCCTGGAAGAGTCCGGCCTGGGCATGCCGCCTTATACCAATTGGGGGCGCACCCGCTCCGGCTGCTTCTTTTGCTTTTACCAGCAGAAAATTGAGTGGGTCCGCCTCAAAGAAGCCCACCCTGACTTGTTCGAGGAAGCGAAAGCGTACGAGAAGCCGGGCAAGAACGCCACCACGGTATTCTACTGGTGCGGAGATGAGCCCCTGGAAGAGCTGGAAAAGCCAGAGCGGATGGCGCAGATCGTTCGGGATCATGCCGCCGCACAGGAGCGGGCCCGCAATAAAGCCACCAACCGCAGCCTGCTACATATTCTGGGGGGCGTTGATGACTACGAAGAGCGGAACGGCTGCTTAATTTGCCAATTATAGTTTTTCATCCTATTTTCTATCGACGTGGCCCATCCGGATACGGGAATAACCAGCCTGCCGACCGCAGGTCGACTTAAGGATGCAGCGACCAATTGGGTTCGCTTCGTGCGCAAATACGGCCCTATCCCGGCCAACGACTCTGCTTTTGAAGAGCATACCGGCCGCGCTGCCAAGCGGGCGGGTGTCACTCCCATCTCCTTTCCCCACCCCCGCTTCGCCGAGGTACTCGCTTGCCTAACCGGGGAGTTGCTGGTCTCCGTGATTTTAACCGGTACGGCCGGCGACGGTAAAACGCACCTGTGCAGTAAGATCTGGGAACACCTACAAGGCGAAGCAGGCGTGTGGGCCTCCAACAATCCCTATATCAACCTGACGCTCCCCTCGGGCACCACCCTGCACGTGATTCGAGATTTGAGCGCCTGGGTTCCGCCCCAAGGGGCGGAGTGGGAGCCCGACGCTCGCAACTTGCTGGAGCAGTTTTCCGATGGCCTGTTCTCCGCTCAGACGTCCGACTACTTCCTCATCGCCGCCAACGACGGCCAGTTGATTGAAACTTGGCGCCGGTTACCGGATTCACCCGCCGTCAACAGGGCCCGTGCTTTGTTTGAGCAGCTCCTGGTGGAAGATCAGGAGGAGCAGCCCGGCGTGGGCCTCCGGTTTTTCAACTTGTCGCGCGGTTCCTCTGCGCAGCTCTTTGACTGTGCCGTAGATGCATTCTTGAATCACCCGGGCTGGAAGCTGTGCTTTGAGGGGGAGAACGGTGAATCCGTGGCGTTTGGACCGAAATCACCCATTCGGCGAAACTACGAGTTGCTGCAAACTCCGCTGCTGCAGCAGCGCCTGCGGGACTTGCTGGAACTCTGTGATTACAATGACCTGCACATTCCCATCCGGGAGATTCTAGCGTTGCTGGTGAACGCCGTGCTGGGTTATTCGGGGAACACGTGCAAAGACCATCTGATGGTGCCGGCGGATGTGACTCGCATCGTTGCGGAGGGCTCCGTGGCCAAAGCCAGCATCTACAACAACTTGATTGGCGGCAACCTGCGCGAAAGCCGCCGGGAAAGCATCGGCGTCTTCAACTACCTGGACCGCTTCCGGCTGGGGCATGAAACGACCAACCGCATCGACTCCATTCTGATCTTTGGGGAAGCCGATGAGGCACTCCAACCCTACTACGATCAATACTTGGGCAGCGACACCTTCTACGGGGCAGACGCCAGTTACCGCAAGGCCCAAAGCGACTACGTTGAATCCGCCGATGAAGACCTGATTAACAGTCGTTTTTTGGAGATGCTGGTGGTGCAGCGCCGCGCCCTATTCTTTAAAATACCCGCCAACGAGGCCACTGACCTGCACCTGTGGGACCTGACGGTCTTCCGCTTCGCGGGCGAATACTTGGAGAAAGTAGTGCGCACCGTTCACCCCAGCCTCAAAGGGCGGGTGGACCGGCACATCGTCAGCCGGTTGGTCCGGGGCCTGAACCGGGTGATTGTGGGCATGCTCATCAACGATGACCGCAAGCTATGCCTGGGCACGAGCCTGCAGTCCACTGGCGCCAAGGTGTCCCGGATTTACGAGGATTCCATCTCCGTAGTCCCCAGCAAGGGCGAACGGGTGGAAATTGTCTGGCAGGGAAATAAGCCCGCGCTGCAGGTGACGCTCAGCGAGCAAATCAGCGAAGTGTTTCCCTTGAATTTGGTGCGCTACGAGTTCCTCTCCCGCGTGGCTGAGGGGGCCCTGCCCAGCAGCTTTTCAAAGGAATGCTACGAGGACGTTCTATCGTTCAAAAGTCGCCTGCTTACGGCCCTCAAAAAGCGCCGCAAAGCGGAAGCAGTGGAAGGGGACGAGTTCATACTTAGCTTCCAGCGACTGCGGCTGGACGAGAACGGCAACCCGGAGCACCGCACCATTCAGCTGAACCTGCCGGCCACTACCTAACCTTTTTATCAGCCCTCGAGCCTCCCTGTTCGGGGCACTATGCCCCTCTATCATTACTGCCTATGCCCCTACCTCTCCTCTCCGATTCCGACTTGCTGGTTGCCCGACCGCCCAAAGGGCACTACACCCGCATGCTGTTCTGGCTGGACGAACAGATCTGGGGGCACCGGGTGTACCCCCAAACGCCCTGGCTCATGTTCCTGGAATGCCTAACGGTCGCGGAGTATTTTTTCCGGGAGGGCAGCTTGCTGCAGGAACCGGCCTCCTACCCCGCGTTGGTATACCAGCCACGCCGGCGCATGCGGCTGCGCAACATTCTCTGGAACAACGAGCTGATTAAAAGCCTAGAAGACGAGAAGCTGGATTCCAACACTACGTGGAACAAGTGGCTAGAGTGGATGAAAGAAAATGCCATGCACGTGACCGATACCGACTTTTCTTATTTGAAAGGCCGCTTCGAACGCTTCAGTGACTTTGCCTTTCTAGTGGGCATGTTGCGGGATGCCTCGGTGGAAAGCGAGAGCAACAAGCGGTGGACGTCCCGTTTTCTCTTTCCCTTTGGGGCCAACGCCATCTACGAGGACCAGGACCTCAAAGGGGACCGGGACTTTAACAACTTCACCCGAACCGGGGAGTTGCTTTATCTGATGCTGTGCCGCAGCGACGCCGCGGACTCCCTACGACCTTACCTGCACGACTTCCTCAAGGGTGACAACGAGTGGAATCAGCTGCTGACGGTGCTGGAGCGGGAGCCGGAAAAAGGCGATGAAGAGCGCAAACACAGCTATTTGCCTTATAAGCAGCATCCATGCTTTAATGCGCTGGGGGAGGACTGGCTTAACCTTTTCCAACTGGGGTTACCCAACTTTGATGTGCTCAACCACTTGGTTACGCTGGGGGCTTTTCACGTGCTGTTGTACCAGTTACACGTAGCCGCCGAGTGGACCGGCAAAGCCGAACGCCTCACGTTCCTGTGTGAGGTGGTAGCGCCAAAAAAGACGCTTGTTCGAGAAGTTTCCATCATCAATTTCCAGGAAAACAACGGGCTGTCCGGCGACGCGGTCCAGGCCTACATCACCCGCATTCAGCAATCGGAGGCTTGGCAGCAAGCCTTGCAACTGCATACGCCGGCGGATATATTTGACGCTTGTCAGCAGGTGCTTCAAAAAGAGATTTGGTGGGACGATGCGGCCGATTACGACCGTAGCCACGACCCGGATGAACTGCTGGATTACTTGCGGGAAAAGGCGCAGGTTCGCCATCAGCAGCACGCCGGAGAAGTTCACCGCACCCTGGGGCGCCTGATTGGCTTGGTATCCCGGCGTGGCACTAATAAATACCGCTACGCCCCGACCGACGGCCTACTCAAGACCTTGATTTTCGCCAACGTGCCGCATCGCATGGAGCTTAAGGAATTCTTCCAAGTGCTCTACTCGCGCTACGGCCTCGTCTTCAGTGAGCGGGAAGCGGCGTTGGTAATTGCCGAAGAGGAATACGATCCAAAACCCTTCGCCGCGAACGCTGCCCGCTTAGAATCGCGCTTAAATAGTTTGGGCCTGTTGCGCCGCTTGTCGGACGGTTGCGCCTACGTGATTAATCCCAATGGCCACGTATCCCAGGGCCACGCTTAATTAGTACGTATTATGGAAACGAGTACGCTCAGCGCCGGTCCGTCGGAAGCAACCACCTTTACGACTGCTACCCTCATCGGCCAGGTGGCGACCCTCTACCTGTCCCAACGCATTCAGGGCAGTGAAGGAGAAACGGGCACCGCGCGTTTTATTCTGGATCAGCTAAAGGGGGAGCAGATGGCCGCCATTGCCCGGGCCATTTTGGACCACGGGCCGCTGGTGGACCTGGTGGAAATCCAGCTTCCACAGGCGCAATTGCTGCCTTACATATCCGAATACAACTTACCCGAGCACATTCTCACCACGCAGCGGGCCACCTATCTCCGCAATGCGGATTGTGAGCGGCCCGCGCTGCTACTGGCCAATACCGGGGATGACGAAGCGCAGTCCCTAAATCTGATTGAGCCCATCGGCTCAGCCGTCCTGTTGGCGCAAGCGGAACTGTGGGTACAAGTAGCGGCCACCGGCCTGGAGCTGGCCGACGAGCAAATCGACGTGTGGGGCCGGGTGCTACGGGCTCTCATGGAGCTCAGCATTCGTTCCCTACCTCACGTGGCCGAGTACGTACTGCGCACACGACGCGAAGTGGAAGAGGGGGCTCCGTTGCTCGCGGCCCTGGGCGCGGCTTTGCCCGCGCTGGCCATGCCGCGCGACACCAGCATGTTTATCGGGCTGCCCGAAAAATTCCACCGGCACGTTTCCCGGTGGAAGCTCTTCTTTCTGGACGCGCACAAGAAACGTGCTCCCTATCTCCGGAAACAGACCCCGGCCCAGACCCTGCTCACCTCGGCGAACCTACGCGCCGCCTTTGCAAAAGTCCGCGAAGGCATGCCCGAGGCGCATTACCCCGTGATTGAGGCTTTCATCGCGGCCGATAGCCAGTGGAATGAAGCGGCTAAGGCGTTGGCTGAAATTGAATGGGAGCAGGTAAGGCCCCTCTTTGATGGCCTGCGCCGCGAGAAACTCAACTTAGGCAAGCTCACGCAGAATTTCTTCGACGACAAAGACGACGACCTGCTCTCCAACGACGAGCGGGAGTACCTGAAAGGGCTCGCGGAGCGCAATCCTTCCACGGCCACCGACGAAGACCGGCTTTTTTACGACCTGCACCGGCATCAAATTGGTGAAAGCCGGCATTTGAAAGCCGGGTGGGACAAGTTCGCCTTCGGAAGGCCCCACGAAAACGAGGATTTCCTAACGGGGCTGGCGCTGTGCTTGGAGCGTCTTACTGTGGAAGACTACAGCACCAACCGCCGGTTGAAAATTCGGCTGGATGCCAAAAGCAAGGGCGATCTTAAGAAGCTGAATACCGAGGCCGGCCTATACTTTGCTACCCGCTACAACGGCCTGCGGGAGCTGCTGGGCAGCCAAGTGGAATGGGAAGTTGGCGAGCTGCTGAACTTCCCAGCCCTGCTGGAGGAATGGCGCAAATCCCCCAAGTATTCACGCAACCGCTCGGAGGCGAAAGCGGCCTTGCAACTCAAGTTTACGCTGGAGCTGCAAATGGACTCGGTGACCCAAGGTCAGGCCAGCGGTTCCACGGCATCCGCCACGCAACTAATCTGGACTTTCAATCCCATCAAAGTCACGCGGGAGTTTGCCGCGGACTGGGGGCGTCTGCGGGAGCACCCCCTGGTCCTATGCACCGCGTGGCGAGAAGCCGTTAGCGCCAAAGGCCGCTTTCAATCGGTCAACATCAACGACGTGCGTACCCTGGTGCCCGCCTTTGGGCAAAACCGGGGGTCCTTCGTGGGCACTTACAAAGCCGCCAACAACCTTGCCACCCGTTGGGAAACCAACCTGAAGCTGGCCCTGGCTGAAGAGCTGGTATCATCAGCGGTCGAAAAAGAGCTTAAAGAGCTGTGGCGCAGCTTTAAAACGGCTTACACGGGAGCCATTGAAGGGTTCATCCAGCAAGGGCTGGCAGCCGAAGCCCTGCGCGAACAAGCAGAACGGTACGCCGAATTGCTGCTGGCAGTGTGTGAGAAAGCCGTCGGCGACCGTAACCGCACACTGCTGCTGCAACCCCTGCTGCGCATCGGTTCGGTTTCCGTATTGGGCGATGCCCCCACCGAAATCATCACGCCCTGGCACCCCTTGCGGATGGTTTCCCTATACGTGAAAGCCCGCCGGGTACGGGACCTACTCAAAGCCTATCTGACGGAAGAAGAAGTTCGGTTTGGCGATGCCGGGCGGTTATTCTTCAAAGATCTGCGCGAGGAACTGGCCCATCCGTTTTACCCGGAGGTAGTGCTGGGGCGGTACGATAGCAAGCCCGAGTTATTGGCCCTGAGCGATACCTGCGGCGACTACACCCTGCACGAATCGCCCGTGGCCACGGATACCGAGACCAGTGACAACCCTACCGAGTCGTCGAAGCGGGTAGCCGAGCTGGTAGCTCGCTACCTGGCCCTGCAACCGCACGAGAGCGCCAACTTATCGGTGGTGCTCTATGATTGCGATTCCGCGCGCTTACCTCAGGCAGTGGTGGATCGGATCGGCGCCATGCACGAGGAAGAGGAAGACGTGCGGTGTCAAATCGTATTGCGTCACCACGACCCCAAGAAGCTGCATCCCCTCTACGAGCGCATTGTGGAGGCCTCCGACTCCGACCCGGACGCGTACAGCACCAGCGAAGCCACCCGGGACTTCATGGCGCGCCTGCGCATTGGCATCTCAGCCGACCAAGCGCCCGCCCCAAACGAGCACGAGGGGCCGCCCAACGACATCGTATTCCTGCAGGACGTCATTGCTCGCCACGCCACGGTCGACTGGTACAAGGAAAATGCGCACGTAGTCCCCCTAATGGAGCTAGTGCCCGCGCACTGGTCGCGTCGCCGACCGGCCCCCACCGGGGACATGAAGTCCGTGGTGTACTTATGCTGCCCGGCGCAAACCCGGGAAGGCTGGGCCTATCTAACGGCTATCACTACGTTCGTGAAAGGCAACTGGGATCAGGATGCCACTCGGCGTTTGCTGCCCGCGCGCCAACTGGATTTCCAGGACCAGAAGATGAGCCACATCTTCGAGGAAACGCATAACCTGGGGCATTGGGTCGTTAATTACGATGAGTTGCTGGACCGCCGCCAGTTGGTCGACCGCAAGGTGCGCGTTATCCGCTATAAGCAGTCGTCTACCCAGGGACGCAGCCTGATCGTGTCATCGACGGCCTCCCTAGGGTTGTTACAATCCATGGTGCAACGACGCATCGCCAGCCTGGATTTAGGCCTGGATAAGCCGGCCCAACAGAGCTTGACTGAGCGCTTCATTGCCGAAGCCAACAAGATTTCCGGTGACATCGTGCTGCGGGCCGCCCGCCGCGGACGCAGCGCCAGCGAACTGATGGGCGTGGTACTCAGCTGCTTTTTGATCCGGCAGGAAATGCATACCTACTTGGGCGGCGAAAAAGGCCACTTCGGCTGGTACTTCCTCGACGACTACGCCGAATGGTTGGGTCAGCGCGAAGAGCAGCTCGCCGACATCCTGATGCTAAGCCCCAGCCGGGGTGAAAATGGGGAGCTGCGCTTGACCATTATCGTCGGTGAAGCCAAGTTTATCGACCGTGGCGGCCTGATTGCCGGGGCGCGCACTTCACGCAACCAGCTACGGGACACCCTCAAACGCATCAATGAGGCATTGTTTGGTGCCCCGGAGCGGTTGGACCGAGCATTATGGCTGGCCCGCTTATCCGATCTGATACTGGACGGGGTGCAGTTTCCGGCCGGCGCAGGCATCAACCTTGCGGACTGGCGCTTGGCTATTCGCCAAGGTAAGTGCCACATCAGCGTCCGGGGGTATTCGCACGTCTTCATCTCTGGCCCGGAGAATGAGCCGAGCGATGCTGACTTCAGCCAGATTACCGAAGCGGAAAACGCCTACCAGGAAATCTTCTCACTTGACCAAGTGCGAGAGCTGGTCCATTGTTACCGCACGGAACAGGATCCCATGCCCGTGCGCGCGGCCAACGGGGATGCCAGCATTTGGGCCAGCCAAACGTTTGTGCAGCCCGCAGCCGGTGCTACCTCCGTAACGGTTACTGCAGCCGCGGGTGGTAGTGAAGCATCGTTACCGGGGAACGGCCCGTCCTCCCCTCCTCAAGCTCCTGTTCCGCCCGCCGTGCCACCGACGGTTGTCAGTACACCCACTGATGTAGTTGTTTTACCGACTATGAATCCGCGCTGGGCTTACCCAGCTATTGAACAGCTGCTCCCCCAATCTGACCAAGTGCAGCCCGAAGCCCTGGCTGACTTGGAATGGCTGAACGCAACCGCACTGCGCACGAAAGCCGCCTTGCAGGGTTTTAACCTGCATGCGAAGCTGCAGCAAAGCAAACTCACGCCGAATGCCGCGCTACTTACTTTCCAGGGCAACGCCAATCTTACGGTTGACCAAGTGGTAAAGCGGCAGGTAGAGTTCAAAACAACCTACGGCTTGAGCGTCGTATCCGTACGCCCGGAGTCCGGGGCCATTTCGCTTGCCATTGAGCGGCCCCAGCGTCAAGTGGTTCGACTGGAAGATATTTGGAGTCGGTGGCACCCGGGCTCTACTCATGGCAACCAAACGCTTGCCATTGCCATTCGCGAAGACAACGGTGAAATTCTAACCCTTTCGCCTCAGCGCAACGCCCCGCACACGCTAATTGCCGGTACCACTGGCAGCGGCAAATCCGTGCTGGTGCAGAACATCATCCTGTGTATTGCGGCCACCAACACGCCCGAGCAAGCGCAGATGATCATCATCGACCCAAAGCTGGGGGTGGACTATTTTGCCTTGGAGCCACTACCTCACATCAAGGGAGGCAGCATCATCGTTGAGCAGGAACAAGCGTTGGAAGAGCTGCTGGCGCTGGTTGACGAAATGGAAGCCCGCTACAAACTGTTCCGGGAGGCTCGCGCAGCGAACATCACCGCCTATAACAAAAAGGTAGAAGAAGGAAAGCGCTTGCCAGTCATCTGGCTCATTCACGATGAGTTCGCCGACTGGATGCAGGTGGATGAATACAAGCAGCAAGTAACCAGCGTAGTATCTCGCCTGGGCGTAAAAGCGCGGGCGGCAGGCATCTATCTGGTCTTTGCCGCGCAACGTCCCGATGCGAATGTAATGCCCATGCAATTACGCACAAACCTGGGGAACCGGCTTATTCTAAAAGTTGACTCCGAGGGGACTTCCGAAATTGCTTTAAGTCAAAAAGGTGCTGAACGCCTCTTGGGTAAGGGGCATTTGTTGGCCAAACTGGAAGGAGAATCCGATTTGATATTTGGCCAAGTACCGTTCATTGAAGAGCAAGTAATTGACCAGATTGTCACTATAACAAATAATATTGAATGATTTGAACTGGCAATTACTTATGAGATATAGTCTGCTTTTCGTCAATTTTGATCAAAATCGCACACTAAGCTGCTCACAAGTATAACATGTTTTTTACCAAAAAAAATATAAAAACAATAATACACATATATGTCAAGCCACATAGATTTTGAAAAAATTGCAAATGATTTATTTTCTTCTCAACTACCATCATTTAATTCTTTCCACAATAAAAAATATTTAGGCAAAAAATCGGGCCATACACATCAAATTGATTTTTCATTTGAAGGACAAATAGCAGGCACCAACTTTCTATTACTTGGAGAGTGCAAGGAATATACTTCGGCTGTATCTCTTGATAGGGTCATGGCATTCGCATATAGAATTGGGGATATAGGAGCTAATAAGGGGATTATGGTTTCTTCAAATAATTTTCAAAAAGGGTCTTTTAAGATAGCAAGCTGTGAAGGTATATCATTAGTCGTATGCAGGAATAAATCGTTAGATGTAGTATTGGCAAGGAGCGGTAATAGCGAGGAAAGCGTACACACTTTTTTTGATGGAATGTTTTTCGATGAAAATATAATCGAGTATGGTTTTTTGATTTCTGATGATAAGTGCATTATTCAAACTGCAGATAGTGTAGTCAACAACTTACTTTTACTATGAATAAGACTGAAGCCCTCGAAGTCATAAGACTTAGCTCAAAAAGACGAGGTGTATTTCATCCATTTAGTTATGCCATTGGCCTGGATGGCGAATTCGATGAATTTGAAGACGCTTTACAGCGGTATCCAATAGCCCAACCTTATACCCATGAGTCTATTGAGATGTTAGGAAAGTCAATGTCTTTTATACATGAATACGCGCACTTAATGCAATACCTATCAACATCATTCGGTTTACGATGTATTCGCAGTACTATAATTACTTTAAATCGACTTTCTAAAAGCAAACGCACATCAATCCCTGTCATAAATAACAATTTTGCATCAGAGACATCTAATTACGAAGATTTAAGTCGTTATCTCTTCTACCTAGAATGTATTGACCAGTTGTCAATACATAAAAAAACAACGCATAGTATTACTCATAATGAGCTTCCAATCTTATGGCTGGAGCTGTGGAATCCATTTCACAATACAGTTATTTCAGAAGATAATATAAATAGAATATCACTTTATTTAAATAATAATATTACCTCAAAATATTTACCACACTTACTATATTACGAAAAAGGAAGGGTCGTAGATGTAATCGTAACGGCAGCGATACTAATGGAGGCTTTTGCTGTGCTAGCAGAAGCAAACAATATCGGAAACGCTTTTAATCAAGAAGTTGATCTTTTATTTATCTTAGGTATTGTACCTGAAGAAGCCGAATACACGAGCCTTATAGCATATGCCGCTAAAATAGGAATGCTAAAATTTAATTCTATAATACCCTTAATGATCTGCATAGATATAGCATTAATGTATGATCCTTTTATACTTTTTAATATCAATACACTAGTGAATAATAACACAGATGGCATAGCAGATGAATATCCTGGAATGATTTTCTTTAATGCTTGCAATGAAGCCCTAGATTGTAGCTTTGAATCTTTCAATGATGTTAAACAGTTCTACAGCAACATCTGTGATAAAATGAAAATCCCGCCACCTGAGCAAATGGCTTTTATGGCACATGAACGTGCAGAAAATATATACAAGACCACATCAGATGAAACTCTTATGGGGTATGCATTTAGAATGCATGTTGCTCTTTTGAAAGCAAGACGTGATGATCCCTATCATTTCTTTAGCAAAATAATAAGAAGTGATTCTATTTGGGATCTCCTTGACTTAATATATAAAGACGCAACTTTTTATTCTATAGCTGACAAAAAGCCGTTGGGAGAATTCTTCTTTAAGCTCGATACATTAACCGCCCATGCGATCATAAAACAGCTTCTACTAAATAAGCGCCTTGACTGCCCTTTAAAATATGGAATCCCGCTTAGGTGCCCTAATGCAGGGCAAAAATGGTCTACGGTATGCAGTTGGAAACACAACAATAAAGAATATGACTGCTTTGTCTTAGTAGTAGAAAATATACTTGGAATAATATACAAATGATCAACTATTAGCATTACAATTTTTGCAACAATCCTTTAGCTCACTTCATATATATAAATCTTTGTGATACATTTTATAATCAGTCATCTTGCGGAGTTTTTCTTCTTTCTTAGTACCGATAAGTAAGTATTATCGGTACTAAGTTGAGTCCAGGATTGACTATTAAAGCCCTCTTATCAATCACGTGCTATTTCACCAGCCACAAGCCAGGATGCTGACCCTACACATCTTGCCAGGGTGCATTGCTCCATGGTGGTAGTTAGCGTGCCTGACCTGCTAACAAAAACCCCACACTGCCTTCCGAACACATCGTTACACCGTGCACTACCTTTCATCAAGTCGGAATGCATTATTGACTGTAACCAAGGCCAGTGTTTTTAAACAACCTCCCAGTCTTGTTTAGCAATAGCCACGGGATAGCGCAGTAGATTTACGCCGCATTTGCGGATACCCGCGGGAGCGTAACGTGGATGAGTTGCTACTCATCCTCCATCTTTGAGCTAACTCAACATTAGTCAGTTTAGCAAATCCCCTATGTCAGTCCCTCATGTAAGAGGGATGGGCATGCATGTCTGACAACCTTTATCCTGGACCAGCCCCCGGCTGCCGTCCGCCTACCTGTTTCACTACCCGCTTACATGCGTTCTATTATCCTGGGAGTGGCGCTGCTCCTGAGCACTCCCGTGCCACCGGCTCTGGTTCAGGCCACCGGCACTACCCTCACCAAGACAACCACCGTCTACCTCTGCGATGGTAACCGCAGCAAGGTATTCCATCTGAACAGCGACTGCACCGGGCTCAACAACTGCTCCACTTCGTTAACCGAAACCACAGCTGCCGCCGCGCGCAAGCTGGGCCGTCGGGCCTGCCGCCTGGCAAGCTGCGACAGCGTCCATGCT
The DNA here is from genome assembly GCF_027625995.1 of Hymenobacter yonginensis. Lineage (NCBI taxonomy): Bacteria > Pseudomonadati > Bacteroidota > Cytophagia > Cytophagales > Hymenobacteraceae > Hymenobacter > Hymenobacter yonginensis. Next base: position 82,537 of record NZ_CP115397.1, on the reverse strand, counting down.
ACCGCCGAGCAGCCCCCCTTACTGGGCTATGCCATAGGGGGCATGCTGGTGTTGCTGGTTGGGTTTCTGGGCTACCGGCGGCACGCGGCCGCGAGTACGCGTAACGAGCTCACCACCCAGCTGCGGATGTGGCTGGTGGAAATGGAGCCCGCGGCCCAAGCGTTCAAAGTCCACACGGCCCCTACAGCCGGCTATTTCAGCAACTATCAGCTCACCACCTGGCAGACCCGGTACTACCACCTGTACACCACGATCAGTCAGGCCGGGTACCAGCGCAGCAACCTGACCGCGCTGGAGAAAGCTGCCGTCCACGACTTCCTTAGCTACCACCAGCAGGGCAACGACCTGCGACTGGCCCACAACGCCGCCTTCATCCCCCAGGAAATGGTGAAGTACGACCACCTCTTCAGCCAGGTGGAGGGCCGCAGCCTCGACGTGCAGCAGCGCACGGCCATCGTCAGCGACGAGGATAACTCCCTGGTCGTGGCCGGCGCGGGCTCCGGCAAAACCACCACAATCATCGGCAAGGTCCAGTACGTAATGGACCGGTACGGCACCAGCCCGGACAACATCCTGCTCATCTCCTTCACCAATAAGTCAGCCGCCACCCTTTCCGCCCGTATCAGCATCGAGGGGCTGCAGCCGCGCACCTTCCACAAGTTCGGCAAAGACATCATCGGCGCCGTGCAGGGTAAGCAGCCTTCCCTCTACGACGAAAGCCAGTTCGGCCGGTTTATCCTGGCGGCCTTCCAGCAGCTCATGCTCGATCCGGCCTACGCCGAGAAAGTCACCACGTATTTCGTCCACCACCTCAAGCCGGCCAAGCCCGCCGCCGAGTTTCAGAACCAGGGCGAGTACATCCAGTTCCTCAAGGACAACAACTTCCGCTCGTACAAGCGCCTGGAAGGCAGCCGCCAGGGCAAGAAGACCTACCGGCAGGAAATCGTGAAAAGCGTGGAGGAGTGCCGCATTGCCAACTTCCTGCTTTTCCACGGCGTGGAGTACCAGTATGAGTACCCCTACGAGTACGATACTGCCTCTCCGGACCACGCCCAGTGGAAGCCCGATTTCACCATCACCCAGGGCGACGTCCGGGTGTATCTCGAGCATTTCGGCGTTGACCGGGACGGCAACGTGCCGGCCTTCTTCGCCAAGCCCGGCCAGTCACTGGAGGAAGCCCGCGCCATCTATTGGCGCAAAATCGAATGGGCCCGGCAAACCAGCCGGCAGTACGGCACGGCGCTGGTAGAAACCTTCAGCTACGAGATGCAAGAGGACTCACTCTTCGATAATCTGACTGCCAATCTGACCCGACACGGCATCGTGCTGCGCCCCAAAACGCCCGCCGAAATCTGGGCCATCATCTCCCAAGCCGCCACCTACGAGGTGACCAGCTTCCAGACGCTGCTGCAAACCTTCATCACCCTGATGAAGTCCAACAACGACTCCCTAGAGGACGTGCGCCGGAAAAACGAGGGCACCCCGGCGCGGGTCCAGCAGCGCAACCTGCTGTTTCTGGACCTGGTAGCGCCCCTGTACACCCGCTACCAGCAGGAGCTGGCCACCCGCCGGGAGATTGACTTCAGCGACCTGATCAGCCTGGCCACCTCCCACGTCCGCTCGGGCGCCTACCAGCACCGCTTCGATTACATCATCATCGACGAGTTCCAGGACCTTTCACAGAGCCGCTACCAGCTGATCCGCGCCCTCAAAGACCAGAATCCGCACTGCCGGCTTTTCTGCGTGGGCGACGACTGGCAGTCCATTTACCGCTTTGCTGGCAGCGACCTTTCCCTGTTCAAAGACTTCAGCCGCTATTTCGGGTTCACGCTCCAGTCCAAGATTGAACGGACCTACCGCTTCCACGAGCCCCTCATCACGGAATCGTCGCAGTTCATCATGCGCAACCCCAGCCAGGTGTCCAAGGCCCTAAAAAGCGGCAGCGCCGGCAAGCAGACCACCTACCGCATCGTCTACGGCCAGTCAGAGGAGCAGAACGACACCGCTGTGCTCCAGCAGGTGCTCAACGAGCTCATTGCCACCACGCCGGATATCGCCCGCAAGGAAATCCTCGTGCTGGGTCGCTACTCCTTCGACCTGCGGCGCCTCCGCAACGCCGGCGGCCCCTTCCACATCGACGCCGACGACACCATCCACTACGCCTACCACGACGGCCAGGGCCAGCCCGTTACCCTGCGCATCCCCTTCCTCACCGTCCACAAGTCCAAGGGCCTGGAAGCGGATATCGTCCTGGTGCTCAACTGCAACGCCGGCCGGTTCGGCTTCCCCTCGGAAATGTCCGACGACCCGGTGCTGAGCCTGCTGCTGAGCGAAGCCGATCAGTTTGAAAACAGCGAGGAGCGCCGGCTATTCTACGTGGCCCTCACCCGGGCCAAAGAGCACGTTGTGCTCATCACCGACCCGGCCGCCAAGTCCAAGTTCATCCTGGAGCTGGAAGGCAAAAGCACCCAGCTAAGCTCCAAAAAATGTCCGGTGTGCATTACAGCCGGTATGGTGAAACGCAGTGGCACGACCAACGGCAAGCAGTGGGCCTTCTACGGCTGCACCAATTATACCTTCGGCTGCGATTACCGGGAGTGGATCCGCTCCCACGACCCTGTCCAACACGCGTAAGTGGCAACACTGCCGCAATAGCTTGCTTGAGCAGGAACTGGCTGCTTCAACTTGAAGTAAGGGAGCCGGTAACTGAGCCGGCGTGACCAGGCCGCGTAATGTGGGAGTCAGGCTACGGAACCAACCGCGTGAACGGTTGCGGGACTAAGCTGCAGATCATGGAAGATGATCCGGTCGTTATAATTCAGCTAAACATTATTTCCTCCAACTAAATAGATATTTTGCTATAAATCATCTCTATACAACTCACGCTCAACCTGTTGCGGCAAAGGCTGCCTGTTTTCTCCTTTCCTTACCCATCATGCCACTTTGCGCCACTTTGCCCGGTGCCAGTCCAAAAAATCCGGATCAGGCAGAAACCGCCGCCGCGCCGGCAGCCGTAACGGCTGCCCATGGTACTGCCCCAGCAGCCCGCCGGCCGCCTGGGCATCGGGCCGGTTACCCGCCCGCACCGCCGGCGCCACCTCAATCACGTAATCCTCGGGCCGAATCGTGAACAGCCCCAGCTCAAAAGCCCGGTCGTGCAGGGCATTCAAGGCCAGACCGTTTCGCGGATTTAGCCGGTTGGCCTCGTCCACTGCCCAAGGCCGGATGTGGCCCGCCACCAGCAGCGCCGGCTGCCGCAGCCCCGTTACGCAGCACGTATTATCATAGGCCGCCAGCACCGTGCGCCGGAAAAACTGCTGATTCACCCGCACCTGCACCAGCTGCTCCCGCACCCGGCCCACCGGTACCGGCGGCAGCGGCTCGTACTCCGCCGCCACTTCTTCCAGCGTCAGGTGCTGCGCTTCGGCCAGCCGCTGCTCGCTTTCCAGCGCCCGCCCACCCCAGTCGGCGTAGAACTCTGCCCACACCTGCCGGTCCAAGTGGCTGGCGTTGCTCATGCCCGCCCGATCCAGGCTCGGGTCCAGGCTGGCGAAGTTCACCAGCTTCAAGGCCACTGAACTGGGCGTGCGCCCCAGCAGTCCCGCCAGTTGAATAATAGCGGGATTATCTTTGTGCAGCTGTCCGAAAGGCAGCTTGCAGTACAGGTTGATTGCCAGCAGCAGCTCATCCCGCGTCCATAGGCGTTGCCCTTGTTTCATAGCTGCGAAGCTACACGCTTCCCGTTACCTACCAGCCCCATTACCGCCTTAAAAGTATGCTCGGCACAGCGCGGCGGCTTACGCACCCGTGGCACCACCCCGGCCATGGTCAACGATAGTAGCCTACTTCCCTGTCCTCAGCCGGCGGCGCTGCCAGACGCGCACCAGTGCCAGCGAAACCAGCAGCCCCGGAATCAGAAGTAGCAGAATCCAGGTATTGGCTTCAGGATAGCTCGTATCGGTGAGATTGGCCAGGTTCACCATGAAATCGACGCAGTACCAGTAGGCCTGCCGGCCTAGGCCCAGCAGCAGCTGGGTAAAGCCGGCGCTACTCATGAACTGAAAGGGTTTTCAGGCGGCGGATGGCGCGGGCGTCGCGCAGCACGACATAGGTCAGGCGTAGCAGCAGCAGCGGAATGCCCACTAGGAACACGAGCAGGTTGGCCAGCACGTAAGCGGCCCCGCTCCCACCGGCTGCCAGCGCCCGGATAATTAGTTCGTAGAGCGGGCGCAGCCGATAGTAGGCCGGGCTGTTGGCCGGCGTGGCGTGCGGGCAGGCATGGTCGTGGCAGTAGCGGGTACAGCGGGTTACCACTCGGGCGGCCGTGGGCGGGTGCGGGGCAGCAGAGTTGACGGAGACGCCCACCAGCAGCGGCAGAAACGCCAGCAGGAAGGTGAGCAGAAGCGGGCGGAAGGCGGGCAGCATCGGACGGACAGAGTAGTTCAGGAAAAAGATGCCTTCAGTCCTCGGGCAAGTGCGGTTCCCCGTCGATCAGGCACTCGAACCCGCTCAGGTCGTCGACCCGGCGCGCCGTCGCCTGCCGGTGGGCCTGGATCCGCGAGGCGGCCACCACGTGTACGGCCTGCGGAACCAAGTCTGCGTCAGTACGCCGTAGGAACGCTGGCTCGGCGGGTGAGGCGGGCGGGCGGTAGCGCGCCGTCCGCCACTCCACCCGGTACAGCGCGTAGCCGGACGGCGGCTCGGCCAGCCCGACCGTGGACAGCATATCAGGCGCCCCGCAATGCGTGCAGGTCATGAGGCGCACGCCCAACCCACTGTAGCGCGTGTCCACATTGTTCACCTCGAACAGGCGGAAGTCACCGCAGTCGCCGCACAGCCATTCGATAAGGGGCTGCCCGGCGGGCTGCAGAATCCATTGGGCCACGAGGGAAGTCATAACGATACGGGAACAGAACTGATAACGGAGTTCAATATCGGCAACGGCAGGCACAACGCTGGCCAAAACCTGTGTCATTGCCTCCGCCATTTCTAGCAGTTATCCTATCCAGATCCGGTCAGCTTGCTATTTCCCGCAATGAACACCCCTACCTTCCCGTTCCGGTGACCATAGCGCTGGTTGCTGCCAGCGGCCCTGCTAGGGCTGCTGCTGACCTGCTACATCGAGGTCTATCCCGCATGGTGTTACTGCCTCCAGCACTTCGCGACCGTTCCGCCGGGCCTTGGTCGGCTGGCCGCGGCCAGGGCCATGACCAAGGGCCACCTATTCTTCAACCCGCGGCACGCAGTGCTGGTGGATAGGCGCCGCGCCGCGCCGCGCCGCCCAGGAGCCCCAGCTGGCGGTATACGACCTGCGCACGAGCCGGTGCCTGCCGCGCACCCGCGTGATGCACAGGCAGGGCAGCAGCGGCTTCCCCGCCCGCACCTTCTCCAACCGGAAGGCAGCCAGCGCATGGCCCTAGGCCGCTTCGTCATCCCTGCACGCCTACACCGGTGATTTCGGGCGCGCCTACCGGCTGACGGGCCTGGACGCCACCAATGACAATGCCCTCTCCCGCAGCATCACGCTATACCACCACCCAGACACTGCCCGTGGCCGTTGAGCGACCTGCTGGGGCGCAGGTCGTCGAACACGCTCCGCGAGATCCTGCGTGACCGTCGTCAGGCCCTGAAAACCGAAGCCCGCCAACTGCGCCAGGACTGGCAAGAATCCGAGTCGCTGCGGGCTAAAGAGAAACAGTCTAACTCTGGCTAGCACTTAGCCAGCGACTCCTAAAGCCTTGAGCGCTCATCGGCTTCGCCTTCAGCAAGCCATGCTAATTCAACAACGGTAGACGCTTAACGGCCCGCAATAGCATGGGGGAACCAACTTTCCCCCACAACCCTAGTGCTACTTGGCCGGACCGGTTATCATGAAGACAATCAGGACCTGAATTACCAGAAGCACGTGCCCCCGTTGGCAAGCGTTCTGGTTAAGTCGTGCCAGCAACGACTTCGTTAATCGCCGTCAGCCGCGCGACGGCGCGTTCCAGGCTGGTGGCGGTGCCATCCAACTCCACCGACACTAGCAACGGGTACTTAGCGGGTTTGGCGGGGACTTCTCCTTCCCGCCGGCCCCCGGGCTGCACCCGGCCCGACTCCAGCACGGGCCCCGGTGACTGGCTCAGGTCTTGGTTGCGCAGCGCGTCGAGGCTGACGTGAAAGACCTGGCTCAGTTTGGTGAGTGCTTCGAGTTTGGGGGTTGATTTGCCGTTCTCATAGCGGCTAATCGTGTTGTAGTCGGTGGCGAGTTGGTCGGCCAGCTCAGATTGGGAGAGTTCGGCTCGACGCCGTAAAAAGCGCAAGTTTTTAGCAAAATACATAGCCGTGCGTGTAAAGCACACAAAACTAGCCAGCTGAAAATCTGTATTTTACTGCATTATTAGTGAATAATAAGCTATTATAACATACATCATTCGGCTAACATGCTGCATATTGCATTCGCCTCGCGTTGCTCCGTGATTCGCTTGTTTGCCTTGCCATCGCACTGCCAAACCCGGCAAACTCCTTTTCAGCGGGGGCTGCTGGTTTGCTACGCCTGCTACTGTATTGCTTCCTCTCTCCGCCGATCTGCTCCTGCATAGCCCAAGGCATTCATAATCCTCCTTTCCCTACGCCCTTATCCCATGGCCCAGGCTTGACAGCCCGTAAGCCGCCTGCTTAGGGTCAGTGACCTTGCCCCTTTTACCCCCTTCTTAATTCTTGTTTCGTATATGCCCGCTCTTCATTCCTTCCTCACGCCCGCCACCCTGCTGCTGCTTGCTGGCGGGTGGCTACTCGCCGGCTGCTCGTCCCCGAGTTCGACCGCCCCACCCGCTGCCGACGCCGCGCAAACCTCCAATACCCCACCACCCGCGTTTCCATTCGGCGGCAAAGTGGATTCGCTCAACGGCATTGCTGGCCACGCCTTTGGAGAGCCCCTGAGTGCTTTTACCGACCTGCGACTACTGCCCCCCACCCCGGGCGTGCCAGTCGGCCCGACGCAGACCTACACCTACGAGGGGACTAAAGGCTGGTTTGGCAAGCACCGGGCACAGGTACCCAGCCAGCTCTATACCTTTCTCGACGGCAAGTTCTATGCCTTCATGGCCATCGGCGATCCGACCATACTGCGGCCGGAAGCTACTTACCTGCTAGGCCCCGGCCAAGCGCAGGGTGCCTACCAACTCTTCTGGGAGGGGGCCAAAGCCCGGGCCGTGTACGCCGAAAAAGCCGTTGGCTTCGGCCGTGAAGGCCGCCTGGACGTGCTGAGCAAAACAATGGAAGCCGCCCTGGCGGCCAAGCAACAAGCGCAACTTAAAGCCGACAACGCCCAATAGAGCGCTAGTAAATAGCCCCATTCCTCACCCTTCTCCTGAAGTCGTCATGCAACCCACCACTATTACTCACGCGTGCCCCGAAAGCCACACCATCCCCTACCGCTGGGCTACGCCCGGCCAACATGCTCAGGCCGTGCTCTGGGTCGCCGAGCACCTCCACGACCATTTCCCTACCTTGTCCGTGACCGACTTCGCGCAGGCTTTCCACGCGTTTCAGCCCGATTTGTGGGAAGACGGCAACGACCTCTGGCTCGACTACGCTGACTTGGCCCGCCTAACCCAGCGGCTGGCCCACTCGCCGCTCGTGCCGGAACTGGACCCGCCCGTTTACTGCGCCGATGTGCGTTACCTGGCCGGCGTCCTGCACTACTTTCACCTCGTGGCCGTTGAGTTACGGGCCGAAATGCAGGCCGGCGCACCACTGAATACCTTGCATCTGGATTCTTTAATTGACCGCCTGGCAATTGGCAACAGCGTCGTTGAGCGCGTACGGCGGGAAACCCGGTCCCAAGCAGTGGCCCATGACCCGCAGGCAGCAGCTGACTTTGGGGATTGAACCGGCCAATGGGGCTGCTGATCTATTCCCTACTGACCCAGGCAATCACCCGCTCCCGCCGCTTGCGCCCTGCTACGCAGCCCGACCAGGCGGCCACCGTGCGCCTACGCATTTATTAAAACGCAGTCGCTGAACACAGGACGGCCCAAGTCCTGAAAACTCTCGACCCGTCCTGAATCAGCGACGTGGACATGCCTATTCATGGGCCGGACGCGGCGGTTCAGCCTGAGCGGAAATGACCACCGGACGAGCGCGACTTCCAGCCGCTGCCCGTGCTGCGTTTCCCAACCAGTGAAGCGCCAGCCAACTAGTAGCTACTTCACCCGATTGCTGCTCAACCTCACGCCACTATTTGGGGCGAGCAAGTATGCTGCTGCTATCGGGAATACTCCATACCCGCGTCCCGTGCAGCTACGACTGGTATCCCTTGAGCGCGGGCCCGTTGCTGCTGCTCGCTCTCTTGCAGGTCGAACCCGGAATTACGCACCTGGATTAGCAGCGTATCGATGTCATCGATTTTTGGCGCCAGGGTATGGTAGCGAAACGTAAAGCTCAGGCGACCCTGCGCATCTGTCTGCACCGGACCCAGTCCCACCCCCCGCTTGCTCATAGCCTGCCGTACTCGGTCAACCCGGCCGGCCGAGCGTTGGTCCACTGTATGTAGTTCCAGACGTGCCTCATTGAATTGTCCTGCCCGGTTATCCCAGTAGAGCTGGGGCTCAGCGCGGCCGTATGCTTTTCCGGGACTTGGGTGCCACGCGTGGGGAGCCTCCAGTATCCACGCGTTGCGCGAAGCCTGCACGGCGTCAAGCTTTGCCATAACCAAAGTCAGATCTATTTCCGGCTGGAGCGGGTTGAAGGCCCAGTTCAGTTGGGCAGGCTTGTGAGCCGTTGCCGGCTCGATAAACCCGACAGTCAGCCCCACCTCCAGCAGGTGCTCGCGCACCTTCGCCAGTCGATCCGGCGCTTTTTGCAGATCTGTATTGCCCATCTGTACTACCCCATACTGAACTGACGCTTGACTAGCTGGGGTCAGCAGTGATGAGGGAAGGGGGACTTCCTCAGCCGAGAAGGACTCCCCGCTGGCCCGGTGCTGCACGCAGATGGGCGCGTCGTCGGTGGCCGGGAGCAGCGCCAACCCTTGCCGGTCCAGCAGGGTGGAGAAGCCCTCACCAGTGGACAACGCCTCGTGCGTCGCGGCCGCCACCTGCTGCTGCACTTGCTTCTGGAGTTGCAGCCAGTCGTAGTACAGTACTGCCAGTCGTTCGTCCTCGGCATCCGCCAGTTGCTGGGCTTCCCAGCGGGCTAATTTCTCTTCAAAGCTCGATGTAGAATGTACATGAGCAGCCGGGGCGGCCTCGAATTCGGTGGGTGGGGCGGCAGCAGGTGACGACAGCCCATGTTCATCTGCTCGTGCCGGATCGTTTGCTTTACCTGCGTTCTCAGCCGTAGGAATCTGTTCCCGCAGCAGTCCAGCGTCTGGCACGAGGGCATCCGTTGTGGTTGGCGCAGCCGATTCCGAAGCCTCAGTTGGTGCCAGTCCCCGCGCCTCGGCGGGGGTCGGACTTGCCTGGCTGAATGCGGGCACAGAGACCGGATTTTGCTTCGCTTCCTCTACCGGGCCCATCCCTTTAGGAGCAATTGGTGGCGCGACCGGCACCGATACCTTAGCTCCGGCGCTGGCCGCGCGCGTTTGCTGCTCGGCAGCCGCCCGGTCCTCGCGGTTCATTTCCAATTTCTCTTCAATGGCCTTGCTGCTCCAGGCCCGCCCGATTTCCGAACCGGTGAAAACACGCCCGTTCTTGGAAAAGCTGACACCCACCAAGGTCCCTTTTGCGTCTCGACGCTCGCGTACCTCGACGTCCGCATCACGCTCCTTGAGCCCAGTCCACAACTCCGACAGGGTGGCCGCACCCCGTTCCGCGTAGCCGAGGGCTTGGCGGATTTCGGCTTTTTCCCGATCCGGTCCGCTCACGCGCTCCGGGTGTTGCAATTCAGGTTGACTACTTTTGACGGAAGTGGTTAACCCGAATTGTTTCTCGATGGTAGCGTTCAATTCCTTGGAACGCATCCGTACGTTGCCGTCCTTAATCGTTCTGCCGTCAAAATTCACGCGGCTCGCCAAGAGGTGCAGGTGCTGATTATCCTCGCGGTCATGGTGGCGCACGATGAGCAGTTGCGTCTTGTCCAGCCCCATTCCCTTCGCCCACGCCAAGCCTACTTCCAGCATTTTCGTCGAGTCTAATTTTTCCGCATCCGCCGGATTAAAGCCCAGGCTAGTGTGCCAGACTGGTAGGCCCAGGTCCAGGTTACGAGAACTCCCCCGTTTGAAATCGGCTATCATATTCTCCTGACTAGAGTCGCGGATACCTTGGGTGAAAAGCACTTCGCATTTCTTGTCGGTCGGGGCATCCTGGTAGCCTGTAAACTGGTACTTGACGGCTCCCGCAAAGCTGCTACCCATCTTGGTTTTACTTACCATCGGAAGCGTAATTAGCTGACATCATTAAGCACGATCTGCAACTGGCGAACGAGTCTCCCTATGTCTTCTGCGGCTTTGAGTAGGCCCGCCACCTCCAGCTTTGTCTTTACCTGACGCAAGTCGTTACTCATCTCCGCAACCCGCTGGATTTGGGTTTCCTGTTCGTTGGTGAGCCGCGCTTTTGGCGGCCGGTAACCTTTGGCCCGGACTTCTAGCAAATGGGCAGCGAAAGCGGATGTTTTCATCCCGACAATTGCCGCACCTTGTTGAAGCCAGTCAAACCGAGCTGGCGTCAGGTGAACCGTAACTGGTTTGCGGGGCTCCCCCGCCCAACCCTTTAATCGGCCTCCTCGGTCAGGCTTATCCCCCTTGCCCTCCGCAGTACGCGCTGCTTTGCGCGCTGCTTTGCGGGCTGAGACCGATGAAGATGCGCTGGCCTGCAGTTCGCTATCGTGTTCTTCATTGATGATTTGCATGGGACATTAACGCATTTACTCAGGAATGGAAACGAGATGAATTTGAGCAGTTAGCAGAGTCTGAAAAACGGTTATTTCGCAGGGTTAACACGTCTGGCTAAAAGCTATAATTAGGGCTTCGTTTTAGGAACCCTATGTCGTCCCCAATCTAAGATAACCAGGCTCTACTTCCTACTACTATCACTGCCTTACCCTAGCTCCCTCTGTGCGCTATTTTCAGCCCCCCTACACTACTCTGGAATTCTACCCTACCAAGATTTCCCAACAACTGTCCTTCTCTCAAGCATCAAATCCTCGATACTCTGCCTATCTTATCTCTGTCAGACTACTGGCACTTTATAGAATCGGCCAGCATCATCCGAGTTCCCTAAAGCCCTCATCTGCCAAAGCCCCCCATTGGCCAGCATTACCCGAGTTCCCTAAAGTCCTCATCCGCCAAATCAACGCTGCCCGCTTTCACCCAACGCTCGCCCCCCCCCCCCTGAATCGTGGCGTTAAAAATTTCCGGTAGCTATAAAATCTCAAGCTGCCCATATCGCTACTGAATCTCAAAACCTCCATCTACTTAAAACTTCAATCTGCTTGTTGCGGCCTATCTTCTTTTTCCAGTTCCTATCGAAAGTACCCACCCTGTACCCATCACCGCTCAGCAAAAAAGCAACCCCAGCCAGCTCGCGAAAAATCAGAAAAAGTTGGCTTGTCCGATTCCATTGACGATACCCTGCATTCAAAGAATGCTAACTTAAGTTCAAGCCTACTTGTCAGAATCCATCGCTTCATCCCGTCGCAAAAAGTGACCTATTGCTTCATTCCTCCTCTGCCGAAATTCTCCCTAAGCTTCTTCCACAAGCTGCCCGGATTCTTAAGCATTCCGTCCGCCTTACATCAGCGTCACAGCCCAGAAGCAGCCCATCCAATTCTCCGCTGGGTCTGCAAAAGTCTACATCCCTAAGTAGAGAAACCAGGCTGTGGAGAAAAGAGAAGTATGCTAGCTGGGCTTTCTTTCTCAGTGCCTGGAGCCGGTACCTTCCGAGCAAAAGCTGTCCCTGCCCCGGTCCACAATAGCTGCTCCTCAAACACAAACCTTCCGCAAAAAAAAGAATACGCGAGCAAACCATAATGGAGCCTGCCCCCCGCTTCATTCTCCCTGGCCCGCTCCAATTCTGCCCGCATCCGGCCCAGTATTCAAATCTAAAATGGTTGGTTTTCTAGGGCGGCTGTTTTTACCATTTCTGCGAAAACCCCGAAAAGCCGTCTCTCATTTCCATCGCCTGCCATACCCCTCCAGCCCTACTGAGCCACCACTAAAACCCTGGTCCCTGTTTCGACCAACGCCTCCTCATCCGGTCTTCCAAGTTGTTTACCGTGGGCTTCCGAATCAGCTTCGTGCTTTTTTAGAAGCCCACTCTTTTTCGGTCTGCGGGTGTGTAAATACTTGTTGTTCGGAACAACGTTACTCTGTTTCGGCCAGCTTCCATCAGCGACCTGGGTCCCTTCTTTTACTTCGCCTTCACCCCAACCCGCTCATAGCCCAACCGCCGGCTTCCGAAGACCCGACTGCTGAAAATTCGACCGAAACGCAAAACGACCCGGCCAAAAAGAAAGCCAAAACCTCTACGCAGCAATCATTGAATACCGTGCAATACCGTGCGGTTCGATCCGTCAGTTTTATGTTAGAGGATACCAAGTACGAAACCAGCACCACCGACTTTATCAGAGATGCCATTGCCCGCCACCATGCCTTTTACCAGACTAAGCGCGGCACAGTATTTCCCAACAAGATGCTGGCCGAACTTTCCGAAATGGAGCTGATACCGAGTATGTCCCGTTCCGAGGAATAGCGTCCTGGGCCGAAATCGAGAACACCCAAAACGTGTGTGTCCCGTCCGGCTATGTGCTGTGTCTTGCCCCGGAATAAGTTTAGAAGCTACGCAGTTGGGGTTTTCGTATTTTAAGGTATGAACGCGCCAAACGTTGTCGCCGAGGACTACATCCAGTTTCTAGTGGCTAGCCCAACCACGGTGAGCCGCACAGAAGCCGCCCGTGTGCAGCCGGCAACCGGCAGGCTGGTGGCCCATGATTCGTTTACCCGCCTGCTGCACCGCCTCGAGCCGGACGCGGCCATGCTCTAGCAGGAAGCGCAGGGGCTGATTGCGCCCAAGACCGGTGTGCTGGTGCTTAAGGATGCGACTCTGGACAAGCCCTACGCCCACAAGATGAGGCTGGTCACGCGCCACTGGTCGGGCAAGCACCACGCCCTGGTGCAGGGCATCAACCTGCTCACGGTGCTCTGGAGCGACGGCTAGCACCCAGTGCCACTTGACTACCGTCTCTACGATAAGCCTAACGACCAACTCACGAAAAACCACCATTTTCAGCCTTTGGTGCAGGCCACTCAGCAGCGTGGACTCCAGCCAGGCTGTGTCTTATTCGAGAGTTGGTTCGCGGGTTTATCGAATCTGAAGAAGGTGCGCGCTTGCGGCTGGTGCTGGCACACACGCCTGCACAAGCACCGGCTAGTCAACCCGGACGGGCAGCAACTGTGCCCCCTCAGCACGTGCCTCATTCCTGCCGAGGGAGCCCGCGTCTGTCTCAAAGGCTATGGCTTGATTCGCGTGTTCCGGTTTGCGGCCCCAGACGGCGCCCACTACTGAGCTAGCAGCGAGCCGGAGCCGAGTGAAAGCCGCTGGCGGACCTGGCCTAGGGCATCCAACACTACTATCGGGGGCTGAAGCAAGGCTGTGGCGTGGAAAAAGCCCAAGTGCGCGCCGCCCGCGCTCAACGCAACCACATCAGCTGTGCGCTACGGGCCTTTCTATGGCTGGAAGTGCCGCGCCAACAAACCGGCCGTAGCTGGTATGAGGCCAAAAAATACCGATCCGCAGCCCCATTCCCTTCTATTTAGTCCACCCTACTTACCTGCTCCAAACGGCAGCTACGTTACTCCTAACTTACTGATAAGTTTGACTTAGTATGTAATTAAGAGATTACTCATTAAGTGTACATACATCAGTCAGCCAGCTTGCGGAGCTTTAGGATATGGGGCTCGCCTATCGCGTCCGCAAGACACCTATAAGCTACTCGTCCGCTCTTTTAGTCCCGATTTGATACGAGTCGAAATTGCCTCATAGAATGGCAGCAATCAGCTTACCAAACGACTACGTACTCAGTTTAAACTCAATAAAGAGACCTGAATCCTTATTCAATTATTATTCTTATTGTTCATTAACTATTAGCACCTCTTTAACATCTTGATTATCAAATTTATATGAAGTGCCACCAGGTGTAAAGTACCTCTGAGATAGGTACAAAGTACCTTTGAGATAGGCCTGAAGTACCTCTGAGATAGGCACGTAGTACCCTTGAGATAGGAGTAAAGTACCTCTGAGATAGTTATACACATTATCTCATTTACTATCTCAAAAATAAGTTAGCTTAGCGGCTACCAAATACATGACTTATGCCCGACGATCATCTACCTGGAACGACCTTCGACAAAAGGCGTGGAAAATGGAAAGGACAATACCGTAAGAACGGCGTGACCAAAAGCCTTGGCTACTTCGACTCCCAGTTGGAGGCCTACGAGGCAGTGACAAAGGCCAAGGCAGAAACGGTGCTGAGCCCGGAGCAGAGTGAGATACTTTCAGAGGTACTTCCCTCCTATCTCACGGATTCTGCGGAGCGTCGCCAAACCCATACCATCGCGCAGAGTAACGTACTTATCGACAGCCCCTGGGCCATGACGCTATTGGAGGCCCGTCTGTTCGTGCTCATGCTTCGAGGTCTACGCCGCGACGACCCCGGCACCTCCCGGATCGTGGTGCCGCTGGCCGACTTGGTGGGTGAGCAGCCCATCGGGGGGCGCGGCTACAAGCTGTTGCACGCTGCGCTCGATGGCTTAGATGCCATCCGCATCGACTTACCCATGCCCAATAAGCAGAATGACTACCACAAGGTACCGCTAGCCCACTCACTGAAGCTGGATAGCGGCGCGGGCACGGTATCCGGCTACTTCTCGGCCGACGTGATGCCGTACCTAACGAATCTAGTCGACAATTTCACACTAGGTCAGGTGGCTGACCTGCTCAGCATCCGTAGCGTCAACACGCACCGCTATTACTGGCTGATGCAAATGTGGAAGTTCAAGAGCCCGCACACGGTGGCTGTGGAAGAGCTACGGCGCCTAACCACTGGAGACGTAGCGTACCCGCAATACTCTGAGTACCGCAAGAACGTGCTCAAGCCTTCGCTGCAGGAGTTGAACAACCTCAATTTCGACATCTCCATAACAGAGAACAAGGTAGGCCGGAGCGTTAACTCGGTACAGTTTCACATCAACTACACGGGTGGCGGCAAGCTGCAGCCCAAGCAGCTTAAGTTGCAACTCGGCGGGGCGATACTGCCGGCCAAGACAAAACCGGACCCGGCCTCTCCCCAGCAGGAGCGCGTGGCCACCCGCCTGCGCAAACTGCAGCTCACCGAGGCCCAGATAGTCAAGGTGCTCCAGGTGTTGCCTGACGAGAAAGACCAGCAGAAATTGTTAAAGGTGACGCACCCTTTGTTAGTGGAGCACGAAACCAAAAGCAAGCACTACGAAAACATTGGCGCCACCGCGTTGAATATGCTTAAAACTGCCTTTCCAGCATTATATCGGCATGAAACAGAGAAAAAGGGCTAGTTATTACAGGCATATAAAACAGTCTACCTAACAGTACGAGGAAAGAAAGTTATCCTAAGCTTACTGTAGTTGACCTCCCCCCAATTGCTGGCCCGGTCCGCTTTTATGGGAGGAGGCCACAAACAACACACATCACACACATCATCATCAGGAGGTAAAATCGCATCCCAGTGAAAAGAAAATTAAACTACTCTTCTGTACAATATGCGGCGAACTGACGCATCGCCGGCGCTGATTACTGGCCTGATCTCTGAGTATAAGCCGGTAACGGCAGGGTGCTCAAAACTCTATCAACCTATCGCCTGAGTAAAGTGACTAAATAGATTGGTCAGCAGCGTAGAAGAGGTGTTCAGAGAAAGGTTGATTACTAAAAAGCCCTTGCTACTTGTAAGTAGCAAGGGCTTTTCACTATACGCTTGACCCGAGACTAGGGGTTCACGTGCTTGAGCTTGTTGCGGCGACGCTCTTGCGCCTTCTTTACGCGGCGGTGGATGATCTCAAGAGCGGTTAGCGGCTGCTGAGCAGCGGCGGGAGTGTTTTCGGTTTTGGTGGTCTTCTTCGACATAAAAGAGAAAGTTATGGACTGCCCAAATATACCCTTCACCGGCAAATTGGGTTCTACACTGCTCTCAAAAAATGCGCTGAGTCTGAAAAGTAGCGCTGCAAAATGCGTTAAATGCGCGCTACCTGGACGAGGTCACCAGTCATGTGTCCAAGCCTCGCACCTTGTCGTGGCCTAGACGCAAAGCGGCTAACACCCACTCAAACGTACCGTCAGCCGATCAGCGTCGAAACCACTCGTAAACCGTTTGGTGTAGACCCACATGCGCTGGCTGGTCTTGCCGCGTTCATGCACAGAATTCAGAGCACCGAGTTCCACAGTGCACGGTCGGTTCGCCGCTACCTTGCTATGCCCACGCTGGACAGGCCACACCAGCCTTCTGGCGGGATGCATTATTATTGGGAGCCATCTACCACAACCTACCCGTGGCGCGGTCTTCTACATCACCCTCCGTTTGCTATGCCATTTGCTTACCGCGAGCAGTACACTGGGCCTTCACTGAGCACTTGGGTTCGAAAGTTCTGGGTGCTGGATAATGCCCGGAACGATCAGCCGGTTCACAACAAGAACGTGCTGCCCAACAGCTGCTTTAACCTAGCGTACGTGACCGGGCAGGGACTGCTTATCCGCAACCGGCGGGGGGAGCTGGCCATGCCGACCACCACGTACTTCTGCGCACAGGCCCGCGCCAGCGTCGACGTGGTTATTCAGCCGCGTACCCTCGTGACCATGGTGCAGGTGCATCCCTGGGCGCTGGCCAGCCTGACGGAGCAGTCGCTGGCGGATTCGGCGGATGGAATCATCCCGTTGGCTGAGTTTCTGCCGGAGCTGTCCCCGTTGCTAATGCCGTCCTACCAGCTGGCATCGGGTCCGGCTGGAGAAGCGGCCGTGGTGGAGCATATCAGCTCGGTATTGCCCACTTTGGTCCGGCCAACGGAGCCGGCTCCGCTGCTGCAGCGGGCCTGTCAACGCCTGCAGCAGGTGCAGGGCTGCCTGGCAATAGCCGAGCTGGCCCAGGAGCTGCAGTGCTCACCCCGCACCCTGGAAAAACACTTCCGGCAGGGACTGGGGCTGACACCTAAGGAGTTTACGACGGTGCTGCGGGTGCGGGGCGTGGTGGATACCCTGCAGGCACCCGGTCCGCCCCTGCCGCTGGCGCAGGTGGCCCTGGCCCACGGCTTCTACGATCAGGCGCATTTCATCCACGCATTTCGCCGCATGGTACAGCTTTCGCCCGGCCGGTTCAATGTGGAAGCCTACCTGCTGCCGCTCACGGGCACCGGCTATTGAGGATTCGCTTTTTTACAAGCCCCGTGGCCAGGCGCGGCGGTAGGTTTGCATCAACTCCTTTGCCGGCGGCCGGCTACCGGGCCCACCCGGCAGGAGTGAAAGCCACCCTCAATACACACACACTTCCTGCATGCACCGATTTCTACTGACGGGTCTGCTGACCTGCGCCAGCCTCTGGGTCACCGGCCAGACCACCCGCCCGGCCCGGCCGACCAATTCTGCTCCGGCCGCCGTGACCAAACCAGCTCTGGCGGATAGCCTGCGGACCCAGATTGCCCGGCTCGATGCCCAGGCGTTTGCCGCCTTCAACGCCCACGACGCGGACCGGCTGATGTCGTTTTTCTCGCCCGATGTGGAATTTTACCACGACCTGGGAGGCCTGAGCAACTTTGCCCAGACCCGGCAGGGCTTCGCCGGTATGTTTGCACGTACGCCCGACATCCGCCGGGAGCTGGTGGCAGGTAGCCTGGAGGTGTACCCTATCAAAGGCTACGGGGCTATTCAGGTGGGGGCACACCGTTTCTGCCACCAGGAAAACGGCCAGCCAGACTGCGGCGTGTTTCGGTTTATGATGGTTTGGCAGCAGCAGCCCACGGGCTGGAAAATCACCCGCGTGGTTAGCTATGGTCACTAAATCCCCCCTACGAAGTAAAGTCCTTGCAGCACTGCTGCTCACCTGTGGTGGGTGCCTGCTGAGTGCGCAGCCCGTAGCGGCACAATCTGCCCGCAGCTTTCGGCTGCCCTCACCAGACAGCCTGCACCGGTGGATGCAGGGTAGCCACGTACCCACGGTGGGAATCGGGCTTATCAAGCGGGGCCGGGTGCGAACCGTGCGCGTGTACGGCGAACTGGCCCCCGGTAAGCCGGCGCCACGCGAGACGCTATTTCCCGTGGCGTCGCTGACCAAGCCCGTTGTGTCGCTGACGGTGCTGCAGCTGGTGCGGCAGGGCCAGTGGAACCTGGATGAGCCGCTGGTGCACTACTGGACCGACCCGGATCTGGCCGCCGACCCACGCCTGTCCCAACTTACCACGCGCCTAGTACTCAGCCACCGGTCCGGCTTGCCAAACTGGCGCTACCAGCTGCCCGGAGGCAAACTGGCCTTCCTGCACGCGCCCGGCTCGGCTTACGGCTATTCCGGAGAGGGCTTCGAATACCTTCGCCGCGCCCTGGAGCGCAAATTCGGCTGCTCTTTGCAGCAGCTCTCCGACTCCGTGTTGCTGCGGCCGCTGCGGCTGCGGGATACCCGCTACAGCTGGGCCGATGACCGGCTGCTGGACTCCACCCGCCTGGCCGTCGGGCACGACGCGCGCGGGGCGGTGCTGCGCACCCCCAAGCCCGCGGCCCCCAACGCCGCTGATGGCCTGGTTACCACGGTGCAGGACTACTCTCGATTCGGCGCGTGGGTTATCCGGCAGACCAGCAAACCGGACAGCGTGTGGCAGGCGATGGTGGCCCCCCTCACTCCTACCGGGCAGCCTAACCAGGCCATGGGCTTAGGGTGGGAAGTCCGCACCATCACCAGCCAGCCTGATCAGGGGTATCTGCTGTTGCACTCTGGTCGGGACGAGGGGCTGTTCACCCTGATTGTACTGCATCCGCGGACCCGCCGCGGCCTTGTGCTGTTCACCAACGCCGACCGGGGCGCTGAACTCATCATCAAGGTGCTGCGGGCTACCCTGAACCTGCCGGAGCTGGAATCCTAAGTGGGTAGCCAGACCCAAGCACAGGTGCCGTGGTTGACCAGCCTCCGGGAGGAACCTCGTACTGCCTATACCTCATCCCCGCTCTTTAGGGGTAGCACAAGAGTAAGAACGGAAACCAACGCTAAGGAATTTGCGCAAGTTGTTCTTCCCAACCGGCCGGGTCCCGCAACGGCCACAATTGCCCCGCAGCAAGGCTTTCGGACAACGTAAAATCGTAGCGTCCCAGCATGTTGACGTGCTCATACAACAACGGCGAAAGCCGGGTAATGTCCTCCTCCAGTACTTCCCCACCCGTTTCTTGGTGTTGCACCAGCGCTTGCTGTAAATAACGCGTGTTCCATAGCACCAGCGCATTCACCACCAAACCCAGGGCTCCTAACTGGTCCTCCAATACCCTCGCGGTAGCGCTGGCGCAACTCGCCTTTCTTGCCGTGAAAGACGGCGCGGGCCAGCGCATGCCGCCCTTCACCCCGGTTGAGTTGCACCAGGATGCGCCGCCGGTAGGCCTCATCGTGGACGTAGGCCAGCAGGTAGCGCGTTTTCTCCACCCTCCCTAATTCGGCCACGGCCCGGCCCAGGCCCGATAAGGCTCCGGCCCGTTGCAGGGTGCGCATCACGGCCGGGGCCTTGACCTTGCCCACTTTAAGTGAGCCGGCCAGCCGTAGCATATCGTCCCAGTGCTCGATAAGGAGACGGGCATTGATGACGTGGCGGCTCAACGCGTTCAGCGGCCCGTAATCGTCGTCTTTCTGCAGCCGCCAGAAACGCTGGTCGGCCAAGTCGGCCAGCCGGAGACTGAAGCGGTAGCCCAGCAACGCGAACAGGCCGAAAACCACGTCGCTGTAGCCGTGGGTGTCGGCCATAATTTCGCGTGGGTCCAGGCTGGTTTGCTGTTCCAGCAGCCCGGCCAGGATGAAGAGGGAGTCGCGCAGCGTACCGGGAATGACGATGCCGTGAAAGCCGGTGAACTGGTCGCCCGTGAAGTTGTAGTAGGTCACGCCACGCTGCGAGCCGTAGTATTTGCGGTTACAGACGGCGTGCAGGGTGGGCGGGCACGACGAAGCGCATCCCGTCGGCCGAGGCCACTTCCCCACCGCCCCAGGCCTGGGCCAGCGGCAGCCCCGCTTGTGCGTCCACGAGCCGGGCATTCGCGGCGGTGAGCGTTTCGACCCGCATGTAATTTTGCTGTACCCACGACAAGCGCGGCAACGTCAGAGCCGGTACGTCGGCCCGCGCCACCGTTTTCAGGCCGATGTTGCAGGCCTGGGCCAGCAGAACGGCGCAGATACTCAGGGGCAGGTCGGTGGCGGCCGTCTGCCCATCGGCCACATGGCTGAAGGCGCTGGCAAAACCGGTAAAGGCCTCCACTTCCAGGAGCAGCGCGGCCAGTTCGACTTGGGGCAACTGGCTGGCCAGGTGCTCCCGCAGGTGCTGTAAGCGCGCAGACTCCTGCTGCGCCGCCAGGGGACTGACCACCACGTATGGCTGTCCGTTCTCCTGCCGCAACTCCAGGGCCGTATTCTGCGCTAGATTTTCACTCACCTCGCGGTAGGCGTCCCGCAGTTGCTGCTGGAGTCGACCCACTTCGACGGTTGGGTCAGTAGACCTTTCTAGGGCCCGCGCCACGGAATCGCGCGCTACCTCCCACTGTTCGCCCCGTAGCAGTTCGGCCCGTGGGTCGCCGTACCGTTCACTACGTACTACAAATACCTCCCGGCGGCGCAAAGCTTGATGCAGCCGGTCGAGCACGCATATGGTATACGCGGGTGGGTTTACCTCGCCTTTGGCAGGAAATACCCGCCCCGCCCACCCCTTGGGCACCACCGCGCGGGGGGCGGCAGTCCATTTGGGCCGGCCCCGGCCGCTCGTTTCCTGCGCTTGCAGGAAGTGCCAGGCGTCCAGTAGGGGTTTGGCTGATGGAGTACCTTCGAACTTGACGCTGCCGAGCAAGGCGGGCAAGAAGCGGCGCACCGTGGCATAGCTGCCGCTCAGCGCTTGCGCCATAGGGTCCTCCTGCGGGCTGGCCAGCGCCTGCACGGCGTCTGCCGCCGCCCGTAATCGGGCCTCGCCCAGGACGGCCAGGGCGCGGGGCCGTATTGCTTCGGCGGGTACCGCCTCGTCGAGCAGGATGCAGACAGCTTGCTGGAGCAGCAGGGCGGCATGGTCCAGGTCTTTGAGCGAGCGAAGCCGCTCACGACGACGCTTGGTTTCTCCGCGCAGGGCCAGCGACGTCATCAGCCCATCGAACAAATCCAGCACGTCGTCGGTGGCCGTGCGTTCCAAGGCCTGCACGAACACCAGCAGCGTGGCCAGGCGACGTTCCTCGCTCATGCGCAACAGCGTTTGAGCCCACGCCAGTTGGGCATGCCGGGCCATACGGACCAGCCGGGCTTCGGCTACATTCTGCACGGACACATCCCCCACGCCGACGGCCCGAATCTGCTCCACCCGCCGCAGGGCGACCACCAGGGCAGGAGCCGACACGCGGGTGGGCGGTGTGCGCAACACTTCCAAGGGCGTTAGCCGCTCCCCCGCGGGCACCAGCAGCAACGCTTCCAAGGCAAGTTGCTGCGCGGGACTGAGGCGGGCCCGCAGGTGGCGGTAGATGTGCTGGCCACTCCGTTCGCGCACCCGCGCAATGAGGCGCGTCAGGAGCGAAACGCCTGGCAATAACACGCGCAGATTAACCAGATGCGCCGTGGTCAAATCAAACAGAATGCTCGGGCGCACCGTGCTAGTGGTTACCTGCGCGTAGAGCCAGCGCGTGAGTCGAAACGCTTGCCGGTCATCAAAGGACATGTACCCTGAGTACGCCACCAGGCTAGCTTGGTGGTCATACCACGTATTAGGGCGGGTATGGTAGCCGTCCAACGACTCCACCGGCAAACCGAGTTGCTGAGCCAGCGTGTGGACCACACTGGCCGGCACCTGCGTGGGGTCAGGCAGAAAGGTGCCCAGAAAACGGAGCGTGCAGAGCTGCACGGCACATCCCAGCTTGTTGTAAGGGCGCCGACGCCCCGATAACCACTGCAGGTCCGGGCCGCTCAAGTAGAAGAAACGGCTGAGTTGCTCCGGGCTCGGGTCGGCATGATAGCGCCCGTACCGGGCGGCTTGGTCGTTGCTAAGAAATTCTACCGGCATCGGGGGAACGTCCAGGGTCTCAGCCCACGCTTTTCTACTGGTTCGCGGAGTCGGACGGGCTACCTGCCTTCCGCCCGAAGGCCCAGTACAGCGCCGGCATGCCCAGCAGGTTGAGTACGGTGGAGGTGATGACGCCGCCCAGAATCACTACCGACATGGGGTGCTCGATTTCCGAGCCCGGCTCGTTGCCGGCCAGAATGATGGGCAGCAGGGCCAGCACCGACGTGAGGGCCGTCATGATGATGGGAGACACCCGTTCCAGCGAGCCGCGAATGATAAGCTCCTTGCTAAAGGGCATGCCTTCCTCCCGCTCCAGGTGCTGGTAGTGGCTCACGAGCATGATGCTGTTGCGGGCCGCCACCCCGAGCACAGTGATGAAGCCCACGATGGAACCCAATGACAGCACGCCGCCTGTCAGGAACGCCGCCAGCAGACAGCCCGACACGGCGAAGAACAAACTCAGAATGCCTAGCGTAGCCAGCCGTATGGTGCCGAAGTCGGTGTAGAGCACCAGGAAGATACCGATGAGCGAGAGGCACACCAGCAGCGCCATGCGGTTTTGGGAGGCCTGCCGCTCGGCGTACTCGCCCAGGATTTCGGGGTGGTAGCCGGCCTCGAAGGCCACGCCATCCACCTGCGCCTGCACGTCGCGGGCCACGGAGCCCAGGTCCCGGCCGCGCACGTTCAACGTCACGTCGATGCGGCGGGAGGAAGCTTCACGGGTGATTTCGTTGGGCGTGGGCACGATTTGAACGTCGGCCACCTCGCGCAGGGGCACGGCCCCGCCGCCGGGCAGGCCAATGAGCAGGTCGCGCACGGCCCCAAAGTCGGAGCGCACGGCGGGCTGGCCCCACACGGCCACGTCGAAAATCTTCTGCTCCTGGTAGATTTCGCCCACCTTGCGGCCCTTTACCAGCGTGCTAATGGCCTGCAGCACGGTACCGGGGCTCAGGCCGAAGCGGGCGGCGGCTTCGGGCTTGATTTTCACCTGAATCTGGGGCACCAGCGTCTGCTGCTGCACTTTCAGGTCGACCACGCCGTCGATGCCTTCGAGTTTGCCGCCGACTTCCTTGGCCTTGGTGTAGAGCTGGTCGAGGTCGGGGCCGAAGATGCGCACCACGATGGTAGCCGAGGTGCCGGTGAGCACCTCCTTGATTCGCTCGCGCAAATACGTCAGCAGGTCGCGGTAGAGACCGGGGTAGCCGTCCACCACGGTCTGGATTTTGGCCACGGTCTGCTCATAGTCCACCTTGGGGTCGACGGAAATCCACAGCTCGGTGAAGTTGGGTCCGACCACCTCATCGGCCACCTCGGCGCGGCCGATGTGGGCCCCGAAGTTGCGCACGCCCGGAATGGCGCGCAGCTCCTTGCTGGCCCGCACCGTGATGCGCGACATGGCCTGCAGCGAGGTGCCGGGCTTCTCCACCCAGTGCATCAGAAAGTCGTACTCCTTGAAGTTGGGCAAAAACTCCTGGCCGAAAAACGGTACCAGCAGCATCGACACTACCGCCACGCCGGTCAGGGACCAGGCTACGCGCTTGGGGCGGGCCAGCAAACCGGGCAGCACGCGGGCGTAGTGCCGCTTGAGCCAGGTCACCACCGGCGCGTCCTTGGACTTTTTCTCCGCTGCCTTAGGCAGCAGAATCAGGGCCAAAGCCGGCGTCAAAGTCAGCGCCACGAACAGCGAAGCCAGAATAGCCAGCACGTAGGCGAAGGCCAGCGGCTGGAAAAACGCCCCCGACAGGCCCGGTAGCAAAAAGATGGGCAGCAAGACCAGCGCCACGATAACGGAGCCGTAGATCACGGCCGAGCGCACCTCCATTGAAGCTTCGTACACCACGGCAAAGGCGGTTTTCGGCGAACCGGCATCGTGGTTCAGCCGCAGCCGGCGCATAATATTCTCTACGTCGATGATGGCATCGTCCACTACTTCGCCCAGGGCAATGATGAGGCCGGCCAGCACCATGGTGTCGATGGTTTTGCCAGAGTAGCGCAGGGCCAGTGCCGCCGCAATCAGCGACGTGGGCAGCGCCAAAGCGCTGATCAGGGCCGTGCGCCACTCGTAGAGGAAGAACAGCAACACCAGCACCACCAGCACGCAGCCAATCAGCAGCGACTTGTTCAGGTTGCTGAGCGACATCTCGATAAAGGTCGCCGGCCGGAAGATGGTGGAGTCGATTTCCAGCCCTTTCAGGCCCGGCCGCATGGCGTTCAGGGCCGCTTCCACCTGGCGGGTCACGTCCAGGGTATTGGCGCCGGGCTGCTTTTCCACGATGAGCAGCAGACCCGGTCCGTCGTTAATCACGGCGTCGCCAATGGGGGCGGGGAAGCCCTCGACCACCTGCGCCACCTCGCCCAGCTTCAGACTCACCCCGTTGCGGAAGGTGACGGGCATCTGGGCCAGGTCGGCGGCCGACTGAATAGCCGAGCTTTGCGAGACGGCCAAACGCTGGTTGGGGGAGTCGATGAAGCCGCCGCCGGCCAGCGTGGTGGCGTCGGCCGCGGCCTTTTCCACTTCGGCCAGGGTCAGGCCCAGGGTGCGCAGCTGCTCGGGGTTTACCAGTACCTGCAATTGCCGGTCGCGCTGGCCCCAGATAGCCACGTTGGCCACCCCGGGCACCGCCATCAGCCGCGGGCGGATGCTCCAGCGGGCCAGGGTCGTCATCTTCACCTGCGTGAGGCTATCCGACGATACCCCAATCTTCAGCACCCGGCTGGTCGAAGACAGCGGGGAGAGCATCACCGGGGGCCGGGCCACGCCGGGCAGCGTAGGCGCTACCCGCGCCAACCGCTCCTGCACCGCCTGCCGTGCGTTGTTGATATCAATTCCCTGCGGAAAGTACAGCACCACCGACGAGAGGCCCAGCACCGACTTGGAGCGGATTTTCTTCACGTCGGGCGTGCCGTTCAGGGCGTTTTCTAGTGGCACGCTCACCAGGGCCTCCACCTCGGCCGTGCTCAGGCCGGGCGCTTCGGTCTGCACTTCCACGTAGGGCGGAGCAAACTCAGGAAATACGTCCAAGGGCGTGTTGCGCACCACCTGCAGGCCCGCCACCAGCAACACCCCAAATAGGGTGACCACTACCAGCCGCAGCCGCAACGCCGATTCTATTATCCACTTCATGGCTTAGTGGCTGCCGCCAAATTCAGTTCCGAATAATTCCGCCGCGCCGTCGGTCACGACTTCCGCGCCGGCCTGCACGCCCCGGGAAACAACCACCTGGTTTCCCACTGCCCGCTGCACTTCCACCCGCTGCCGGGTGTACTGCAGGGGGTTCGTGCGCACGTATACCCACTGCCCGCCCGACGCGTCGTAGAGCAGCGCAGCGGCCGGGATGGTCAGGGCGGCAGTTGTGGCAGTGCCGCCCGTGGCTGAGTTGCCGCTACCCAGCGTCACGTCCACGGCCACCCGCTCGCCGGGGCGGAAGGCCTCGTCGGTGTTGTCCAGCTCGTAGAACACGTCGGCGGTGCCCGTACCGGCTGCACCCGCCCCGGGCGTGCCGGTACCGGCGGAGGCGCTGAGCAAGGGGGCTTCCACCGCCCGGGCTTGCCGGGCCGCGCCCCCGTTCAGGGGCCGTACGGTCACGAACTGTTCCTTGCCCAGACGACGCAAATCACCCACGAACAATGGCACGCGCACCCATACTTTGTTGAGGGCAGCCAGCTCCACCAGCACCGTGTTGGCCGTCACCACCGAGCCGGGCGCGACGCTCACGCGCTGCACCACCCCGCTCAGCGGTGCTTTGATGGGTAGGCTTTGCCCGCCGCCGGTATTGCCGTTCAGGGCCCCCTGCCGGGCGCGGGCGTCGGCCAGGGCGCGCTGGGCCAACGCCACGTCGGCGCGGGCGTCATCGCGGGCCCGGACGCTACCGGCGCGGTCGGCCAGTAGTTCCTCGGCGCGGTTCAGGCGGGCCTGGGCCACCTGCAGCTGGGTGCGGGCCTGGGTGGTGCCCTGGTCAAGGGTGAGCAGGTCGCGCTCCGGCGGCAGCGGCACCAGGCTGTACAGCGTCTGGCCCTGGCGCACGCGCTGCCCGGCCGTGAGGCTGGCCCCGCCGCGTAGCGTGCCCTGCACGGGGGCCACGATGGTGACGGCCTGGCCCGGAACGGCCTGAATCTCGCCGCCCACTTCCCGCGTGGCCCGCACGTTATCGGTTTTGATGGCCACGGTTTTGATGCCCAGCCGCTTTTCCGCATCGGCAGTAATCACTACGGTGGTCAGGTCCGACTCCTTGACCGGGTTTTCGACCTCGGCGGGGCTGACGGCCTTGGGCTTTTCGGCGTTGCCGCAGGCCACCGCGCCGCCGAGCAGGCTGGTCAGCGCCAGGCAGCGGGCGGCTACCAGCAGAGAGGATGTGAACGGGGGGAAGTACATGGCAGGAAGATGTCGGAGAAGTTAGAAGCGGCCACCCACGGCGTAGCGCAGCCGGGCCAGGGCGCGGCGCTGGT
Organism: Hymenobacter yonginensis; assembly: GCF_027625995.1. Classification (NCBI taxonomy): domain Bacteria; kingdom Pseudomonadati; phylum Bacteroidota; class Cytophagia; order Cytophagales; family Hymenobacteraceae; genus Hymenobacter; species Hymenobacter yonginensis. Next base: position 55,884 of record NZ_CP115397.1, on the reverse strand, counting down.
CGGCGCGGGCGTCGGCGGCGCGCTGACGGGCGTCAAGCAGCTGGCGGGTGGTTTCGGCCACCTGCACGTAGGGAAAGTCGCCGTTGATGAAGGCGTTGGTGGAGCGGCGTAGCGCGTCAGTGAGGCTGGGCAGGTAGCTTCGTTCCCACAGGGCCATGCTCTGGGTGGCCTGCTCGTACTGGGCGTAGGCCTCGCGCACGTCCAGGTTCACGGTCTGGCGCAACGCCAGGTACTGCCAGGAGGCCTGTTCCAGTTCGGCTTTCACCCGCGAAATGCGGCCCTGGTTGCGGTTGAAGATAGGCAGGCCGATAGCCGCGCCCGGCCCCAGGCTCACGGGGTTGAGGTCGTTGAGGCGGGCATTGAGCGAGAGTACAAACGAAAACACCCGGCTCCGTTCCCATTTCAGCCGCTTGCCGATGCCCTCGATGCCGATGCGCGCCGCCCACAAATCGGGCCGGGCCACGTAGGCCGAATCCAGCAAGGTGCGCAGCGGCGGCACGGTAGTAGCCGAGGTAGGAGCCGCCGTGAAGCGCACCGAGTCGGCATTCACCGAGTCCAGCCCCAGGGTGGCGAAGAGGCGCAAACGCGCCACCTGGGCGTCGCGGCGGGCGCGGTAGAAGTCGTCCACGGCGCGCAGCGAGTCGGCGCTTGGGGCTACGGTTTCCAGCTCGCTGGCCTCGCCCACCCGGTAGCGGGCCCGTACGATGCGCGCCACCTCGGCCCGCATGACAATAGCCTCGCGGGTAATGCGCAGCCGCTCCTCGGCCAGGGTAATGTCGGTGTAGGCTACCTGCGCGTCGCGGCTCACGAGCAGGCCCCGGCTCACCAGGCTTTCGGCCACGCGCTGGGTTTCGAGCTGTGCGGCCCCCACCCGACCGGGGCGCTGCCAGAGCAGGTCAGAGGCGAAGTTCAGGGCCAGAAACACGGGCGAGGTACCGTAGGCCGTCACGCCCGTGAGCACGGGGTTGGCCAGCAGGCCGGCGTCCTGCAAATCAGCCTGGGCCAGGGCCAGGGTGCTCAGGTCGGCCTGAAAGGCAGGATTGCGCGTGAGGGCCAGGCTCACGGTTTCCTCCTCGCTCAGGCCGTCCTGCAGGTTGGGCAGCGCGGGGGCGGGGGTGCTAGACACGCGGGCAGGTCCCAACTCGTAGCCGGCGCGGGCCTGCAGCCGGCGGGCCACATGCTCACGGGTGTAGGTCGATTTGGTACTCACGCAGCCCGCCAGCAGTAGCAGCAGCGGCAGCAGCCAGAGGCCGCGCCGGCTCAGCGTAGCACCCAGGTAAACGGGAGGTGAAAGCGGGGAATGTATGGTCACGGCAACAGCTGCTGGGGGCAACTACCTGGGCAGAGGACTACCGCCAGGATAGGTGCAGAGTAGGATCTTGGACTTAGCTCGCTGGCTCCGGCGTGTTTTCACCGCCTTTTCTGGCTCGCACGAGTAGTACTAAACCCAAGTATGAAGAATGCGTGAAGTTGAAACGGACCCAAGATTACGAGGCCTTTCTGAAGCAATTCTGTAGTCGTCCTGCCACCACCACGATGAGGGATGCTCGTGCGCATCAACTGGCCGGGCGCGTGCTCAGCCCCGCCGGGCCAGCCAGTAGGTGCGGGTATCGCGCCACAGCTGGCCCAGATCCAGGGCGTGCCGGTCAAAGAGCAGGTGCATGCCACCCACCCAGCCCACGGCCCCCACCCAGCCGGCCAGCACATCGGAAGGGAAATGCACACCCAAATACATGCGCGACCAGCCCATGAGCAGCGCCCAGCCCGTGCCGAGGCCCACGGCTACCCAGCGGCCCCGGGTGGGCCAGAGCAGCACGCCGAGCGTCAGGGCCAAGGCCGCTGCCCCCATGGCGTGCCCGCTGGGAAAGCTGTAGGTGGTCTCCGGGGCGATCGACACCCAGAGCGCCGGGCGGGCCCGGGCCAGCAGCAGCTTGGCAAACAGGTTCAGCACGCCGGCTCCGCCCACGGCGAGCAGAAAAAACAGGGCCGCCCGCCGCTGCCGGGCCAGCAGCAGGCTTAGCAGCACGGCCGCCGCCACGAGGGGCGTCCAGAACATGCCCCCGGCCCGGGCCATCCACAGGGCCACGGCGTCCTGCCCGGGGCTGCCAGTGCGGTGCAGCAGTTCCAGCAGGGCTTGGTCGCCGAAGAAGCCCTGGTCTTCCCATACTTCCTGGGCCACCTTGATGAACACGCACCAGGGCCCCACGAAGCCCAGCAGCAGCCCGAGCAGCAGCTGGCGGTGCCGCCGCCAGAGCAGTCGGCCAAAGCCCCAAAGTGCGGATAGGTACATGCGGCGGGCGGGAAAGGGGAGTAGTCGGCAGCTGGTGGCTGCCAGCGGGAGCCGCGGCGCCTGATTAGCGGCGCGGTGAATGGGTTTGCGCGGGGACCTGGGGCCGCCAGGTGGTATACGCCACCAGCGCCACCAACAGTAGCAGCAGAATCAGGGAGGAGCCCTGCGTGCCGAACCCCAGCCCGTTTTTCGCTACCGGCTTGGTGAGCAGGTCGCCAAAGGTGGCCCCAAACGGCCGGGTCAGCACGAAGGCCAGCCAGAAGAGCAGCACCCGCGAAATGCCGGTGAGATAGTAGGCGCCTACCACGGCGGCCAGCAGGCTGCCGATCAGCAGCGCGCCCCCCCCGAACCCCAGCCCGGAGCTGTCGGCCAGGTAGTCGCCCAGTGCGGTGCCCAGCGTGTTGGACACCAGAATGGCCGTCCAGTAGAACAGCTCGCCGCGACGGGTGCGGATATCGGACACGGATAAGGACTTTTCGCTCGCCCACCACAGCCCCAGCACGGCCAGCAGCAGGCCTACCAGCAGCCCCGCCCCCGTGGCATACCCCAGGCCCAGGGTCCGGTCCAGGTAGTCCGAGAGGGTAGTGCCGGCCGTACTCGTGGCCAGAATCACGGCCCAGTACAGGGCGGGAACGTAGTGCCGGGCGACCAGCTGCCCCAGCAGCACCGCCAGAAACAGCCCGAGCAACAGCAGGGTGCTGGCTCCGTAGCCCACGTGCAGCGTCTGGGCCAGCAGGTCACCGGCCGTTTCCCCCAGGGTCGTCGCGCAGATTTTCATTACCCAGAACAGCAGGGTAACCTCGGGAATCTTTTTCAGGACGGATTGCATACAACCGGGCCGTTAGCGGGCGCGCCAGCTTACCGTCAGGCCGGGCGTGCCACCGCCGAAGTAGGCCGGGGCTACGTTCAGGCCCACCAGCGTAGGCTTGCGGCCCCAGCGGTTGCGGTGGGTGAGGTAGCCCAGGTGCGCCGACAGGATGCCAAAGCCGGCCCCGGCCACCACGTCGCTCTGCCAGTGCTTGCTGTTGATCATGCGCAGTGCGGCCACGCTGGTGGCAATCGTGTAAGCGCCGATGCCGTACCACTGGCTCTTGTCCCGGAACTCGGTGTGCACGATGCTGGCTGCCAGAAACGCCTGCGCCGTGTGCCCCGAGGGAAACGACAGGTTATCGGACCCATCCGGCCGGGTTTCGCGTGACAGAAACTTCACCGCGTAAGTGGTGCTGAGCATGATCAGCTCGCTTTTCAGCACCACCAGCCCCATGTTGAGGCGGTCGTTGTGCGACTCCACGCCCGAGAACAGCACGGCGCCCAGCTCCAGGTACGGGGCGAAGATGAGCAGGTCGTCAGCGCGGGTGCGGAAGGTGGGGAATACCCGGTGAATGTCGCGGTTGGCCTGCTGGTTGGTGTAAAAGCCGCCCCCGTTAAAGGTGTAGGCCCCGTAGCCAATGAGCACGGCCGGCACGATGGTGGCTTTCACCAGCTTGCCGGCGTACCAGGGCTTTTTGCTGCTTGCCGCTAGGGCATTGGGGTTCTCAAACTTGTGCGTGGTATCCGGGAGTATCGTCTGCGGGGGCACTGTCTGCGGGGGCACTACCTGCGCAGAAAGAGGGTGAGCTACTACGCCGCTCAACAGGAGCAGCAACGGGTACTGGATAAGTCGCTTGCGCATATGCTGTCTGGCAGAAAGTGGGGCCACAGGAAGAAACGGGGCCGGATTCAGGAAAAGAAGGAGCAGCGGCCTCACAGCCGGACCACCGCGGTGGCCCCCACGGCGCCCTGCTGGTATGTGGGTACCACCAGTGCCCGGCTGCCCAGCACCCGGCGCATCGGCTTCATAAGGCGCGGATACAGCCAGTAGGCCGCCTCGGTGGAGAGAATGCCCACGCCGGCGCCGGCCAGCACGTCGGAGAGCCAGTGCGCATCCTTGGCCATGCGGATGCCCCCCGTAGTGGCGGCCACGCCGTAGCCCCCAAGGCTGTACCAGATGCTGCGCCCGCCGTATTCCTTGTGCAGGAACGTGGCCGAGGCGAAGGCCAGGCTGGTGTGCTGGCTGGGAAAGGAATGGAAGTCGGACCTGTCGGGGCGCTGCACCTGCGTGAGCCTCTTCAGGTTGCTGGTCGCCGCGTCGTTGAGGGTGAAGGCCAGCGCCGCCAGCAGCAGCTGATCCACCGGTTTGTGGCGGCCCGGCACCCCGGCCAAACCTAGGCCGAGCGTTACTGCCCCCGGCAGGTAGCGCAGCTGGTTGTCGAGCGTGGTCGCGGGCCGGCCCATGTGCTCGCGGATTTCCTCCCGCAGCTCCTCGTCTGATTCCAGCAGTTCCACCCGGTGGGTGGTCAGGGCCCCGGCCGTGAGCAGCAGCGTGGGCACCAGCACTGCCCGGCTTACCGGCCGCTGCCAGAGCGCCCGATGGGCCGTGGAATCACTCGTGGAGGGCGTTAGCGAAGCGGATGGTACCATCTGGGCCCGGGCTGGAAATAGGGGCAGCAGACAGCATAGCCAGGGGAGCAGTACAGAGCGAAACATACAGAAGGCAGCAGCAGGTAGGCCCCAAACGTAAGAGCCAATTCTGTGCACATTCTGTAGTTGTCAGCGCGCGCTAGCCGCCGGCCCAAACCGGACGCGCAGCGTATGCCGCGGCGGGTCCGGGGCGTACCCATACGTCACGGTAAAGCCATAGAAGCCTGTGATGCTCTGCACGATGGACAAACCCAGACCGGGCGACTCGGACGCGGCGTTCTGCTTGCGGAACCGCTCGAAAAACTGGGCGGGCTCCTGCTGCGCCGTCAGGGCCGGACCGGCATTGGTGATCATCAGCTCGGTGGCGCTTAATTGCACCCGCAGCAGGCCGCCCAGCTGGTTGTGCCGGATGGCGTTGTGTAGCAGGTTGCTAAGCAACGAATCCGCCAGGGCCGGGTGCATCAGCAGTACTGGCTCGGCGCTGATCTGTACGTCCAGCTGCAGGTTTTTCTGCTGCATGAACTCTTCCAGTTGGCCCAGCTTCTCGCGCAGCAACTCGGCCAGCGGCAGCGGCTGGGTGGCGGCAAACTGCTGGTTCTCGATTTTGCTGAGCAGCGTCAGGCCCTGGTGCAGGCGGGCCAGCCGCTGCACGGCTGCGTACAGGTCGCCCACCAAGGGGCCGGCCGGCGCGGGCAGATCGGGCAGCTGCAGCAGCTGTTCCAGCTTGGCCTGCATGATGGCCAGCGGAGTGCGGGTTTCGTGGGCCGCGTTTTCGGTGAACTCCTTAAGCGTGGCGTAGTCGGCCGCGACCCGCTCGCTCAGCTGGGTGAGCGTATGGTTGAGTTGGGCAAACTCCTCGATGCGGGTGACGGGCAGCTGCAGGACCTGGTGCTGACGTATATCATAGCCCTGCAGCTGGTGCAGGGTCTGCTCAAACGGGGTCCAGAGGCGGTGGGTCAGCCAGCGGTTGAGCAGCACCACGCCCAGCAGCAGCGTGCCCAGCACACCCACCAGCAGCAACAAAATCAGGCGCTGCACTTCGTAGGTTTCCAGCAGGGCTTTGCTCAGCGACACCCACTGGGTTTGCCCATTGAGCTGCAGCCGGAACGTGAGCTGACGGTAGGGCTCCAGCTCGTTTTCCAGGGGTTCCAGCAGCAGGGTGTCGCGCAGGCCTTCCGGCTGGGGCTTTGCACTGAGCTGCATGCGCCCCTCAAACGGGGTGCCGGGCAGGCGGCCGGTGCGCTGCACCTGCTCCCGCAGGTAGTCGCGCTGCTGAAACAGGCGCTCCTCTACCTCGCTTTGCAGCGTCCAGCGCACGCCATAGTACAGCAGTACGCTGCCCACGGTGAAGAGTACGGTGGCCAGCAGAAGGTAGTAGCGGTTGGTAGCGGCCAGCAGCTTCATTCCGCGCTGAACTTATAGCCTACCCCGTACACGGAGCGGATGTAGTCCCCGACTCCTTTCTCCTGCAGCTTACGCCGCAGGTTCTTCAGGTGGGTGTAGAGAAAGTCGAAGGAGTCGGCCGCATCGGCCGCGTCGCCCCACACGTGCTCGGCAATAGATTCCTTGGTCAGCACGCGGCCGGGATGGGTGAGCAGATATAGCAGCAGGTCAAACTCCTTGCGCGTGAGCAGTACCTGCTCGCCGTTGACCAGCACCTGGGCCTGGTCGGGAAACACGGTCAACTCCTGAAATAGCAGGTGGCGCTGCCCCTGAAACTGCCGCCGCCGGATGATGGCCTTCAGCCGGGCACTCAGCTCCGAGAGGTGGAACGGCTTGGCCAGGTAGTCATCAGCCCCCAGCTCCAGGCCCAGCACTTTATCGTCGAGCGCGCCCCGGGCCGAGATAATCAGCACCCCGGCCGGGGAGCGGTCGGCCTTGAGCGTGCGCACCACGTCCAGCCCGTTGCCGTCGGGTAGGGTCAAATCCAGCAGCACGCAGTCGTACTGGTAGAGCTTGATTTTCTCGTGGGCCTGCTCGTAACTAGCCGCGGCTTCCACAACATAGCCGTCCTGGCGCAGGTACTCCACCAGAGAGGTACGCAGGGCGGGCTCGTCTTCTACAATCAGCAGCTTCACGGGAGAGCAGGGTTAGGAACAGCGGAAAGGTAGCCGGCAATTCTGAAGACTTTCTGACGGCAGCCGCCACGAGCAGGCACCCGGCAATTCGGCAATGCGGCAACTACGCCGATTCCTGCGCTTTTCCGCCGGTTGCCACTCCCAGGTACGCCAAGTAGCGGTAAATGGTGGCCCGGCCGACCCCTAGGAGTTTGCCGATTTCCGCCACCGTCTTATCCTGCTGCAGGTAGAGCGTTTTCGCGGCCTGGGCCTTGGACAGGGCTTCTTTGGACAGCCCCTTGGGCCGCCCGCCCTGCCGGCCGCGGGCGCGGGCGGCCGTCAAGCCGGCTTTCGTTCGTTCCCGGATAATATCGCGCTCAAACTCGGCCAGAGAGGCAAACAGGTTAAACATCAGCCGGCCCTGTGCCGTCGTCGTGTCCAAGTGGTCCTGCAGGCTGACAAAGTGAATGTCCAGTTGCTGGAAGCCGCTGACTAGGGTGACCAGGTCTTTGAGCGAACGGCCCAGTCGGTCGAGCTTCCACACCACGAGCGTATCGCCCGGCCGCAAGCGGGTCAGCAGGTGCCGGAGAGCTGGCCGCTCTTTGACCGATGACACTTTTTCCTGAGCGACTTCCACGCAGCCGTAGGCTTGCAGCGCGTCGGTCTGTAAATGCAACTGCTGGTCGGGGGTACTAACGCGGGCATAACCAAAAATCATAGTGCTTTTCTCGATAAGTCAACGGGGGCAAGGATAGTGAGCCGTTGAATAATGAGAACAGCTAATGAGACAGTTGCAGACCACTTTCTGCTGCTTTTTCCGTGCGCTATTTACTGGGCCGAAAAAACGCCCGTTTCCTGCGACACCCCACCACCGGAATCTGATTAACTGACCTTAGCGTTGTTTTCCGTTCTTACTATAGTGCGCCCCCCTTTACCACGCAAAAGTGCCCCGTAACAACCTACTGCCCGCTGGATAAGCCAGGAATAGGACGATTACGGGGCACTTTCGTCAAGGGCAGGTGCCTACTGGGCGGCCTGCTCCTCAGCGTTCGTCAGATCAGCCAGCGTCAGCTCTTGGGCGAATTCCTCCATCGGGGTGCGCACCTTCTTCATGTTCACCAGCCAGTCTTCCGACTCCTGCCGGTAGCCGAGCGGCAACAGCACCGCGCTGCGGTAGCCACTGCCTCTCAGCTGCAGCAGGGTATCGAGCTGTTCGGCGTTGAAGCCTTCAATGGGCGTAGCGTCCACGCGCTGTTCCGCCGCTGCCGCAATAGCCATGGCAAAGGCAATGTAGCTCTGCTTGGCTGCGTGCTGAGCGTGCCACTCTTGGCCCAGGGGCTCGTACATGGACCACAGATTCTGCTTGTAGTCGGCCATGGTCTGGTGCGGCAGGCCGCGCTGGTCCATGGTGTAGTTGAAGACGCGCGTGATGCGCTCCTCGCTGTAGCCGTCCCAGGCCACAAACACCAGCAGGTGCGAGCAGTCCGTCACCTGGCTCTGGTTGAAGGACACCTCCCGGATCTTGGCCAGCAGCGCCGGGTCCGAGATAACCAGGATTTTGTAGGGCTGCAGTCCCGACGAGGACGGGGCCAGGCGCGCCGCTTCCAGAATGTAATTCAGCTTATCGGCGGGAATACGCTCGCCGTTCATTTTTTTGGTGGCGTAGCGCCACGTCAGGTCTTCGAGTAAGGACATGTTGAAAGGTGTTTTCCTGGAATTAGATCCGGGGCAAAGGTAAAGGCTCTTGCTGACAAGCCGTACCTTTGGGACAAAAGGTAACCGGGACATCCGCGGCCCTCTGGTGACAACCAGGTAACCACTCCTTCTCATGCAGCAAGATTCGGCCGATCATTCCTTCACGGGCGCCTGTGCCCATCGCATGCGCGCCATCGACGATACACTCGATATCCTGAGCGGCAAGTGGAAGCTCGCCATCATTGCCCGCCTCTGCCACCAGCCGATGCGCTACTCGGCTCTGCTGCGCGACGTGACGGGCATCTCCGGCAAAGTACTGAGCCGGGAGCTGCAAGACCTGGAAACCAATGGGCTTATTGTGCGGCACGTGGCCACGAGCAAACCCCTGACGGTTACCTACAGCCTTTCGGAAACCGGCCGCTCGCTGACCACCCTGACCGACAGCCTGGCGGAATGGGGCCTGGCCCACCGCGCCCGCATGATGCAGGCAGGCAACTAAACCTTCGCGCAGTTTGATCGAAGCCGCCGGCATTCGCCCGTGCACACCCCTTGATGCGCGACTCTCAATGATCAGATAGCTGCCACTGTATCAAGGAAGAGCTCCGTGCTCCTTCAGCTCAAGCAGGCTGCGCCGCTCTACTGTTAGAATAACGGTACGCTCGTTGATGCTGACGTTTAGGCTGTGTCTGAAAAGGCGTGTTGCGTATCTTAGGGTATGGCAGCACGGTATGAGTTAACGGATGCTTAATGAGCCGCGGTGGAAAGCGACTTACCCACCCAACGTCTGGGGCGTTCCCGGCATGATGACCGCCAGCAAAACAACTTGTAGAGCAATGTCGTGGACGGCGGCCGCGTATTCGGCTTCCTCGCCCGTGTAGCCCTGGTCGGCATAGGCCACTTCGACGCGCTGACCCGTTACCTGCTGCACCCGCTCACACAGCGTGGCGACTTGCCCGCGGTCCGGTTCACTGGCTGGCGTGACGATGGCAGCCAGGCAAGTGGCCCAGCGTATCCACGGCCACATGCACCTTGCTACCCTTGCGCCGTTTGGCCCCAACGTAGCCCGCATGGGCTCCGCTCTCGGGCGTGCTTTGCAGCGTACGCGAGTCCAGAATCACGGCCGTAGGTTCGGCTTGGCGACTGGCCAACAGACACGCCAGTTCGCGTAAATTAGCCAGCAGATGCTCAAAACAGCGGTTGCCCAAGCCAGCGCGCCCACTGCTGATACACGGCCGGCCAAGGCGGCAAATCGTGCGGGCGGTAGCGCCAGCCGCAGCCTGATTTGATCAGGCAGCGGACCGCGTTGAACAAGTCCCGCAACGAATGCTGCCGCTGCGGCGCCACAAACGCTCATTCTGCATCCGTTACATCACTGGGGTAACCAACTTGCCGGGCCATACCCCCAATTTAACGTATCAGTCCATAACAGGCTGTAGACAAAGCAAAGCAGTCACAGCCGTCGTGGGGGCATTGAAAAAACACGTGTAACTGCGCGTCTGGAGAGCATAGATTTTATGTAGCGAACTCGTGCCCGACCAGGGGATTGATAACAGACGGGCTACCGCCTTCCTCCTGTGTCAACCAAGGATAATTGAAACTGGAGTGTTAACTTCATCTGCCTCTCTCATGCCTACCTGTATCGGGCAATAAGCGCTTGGCTGCTAGCAGTTGCGGCACTGTACGCTGGCATGATTGAGACTTCTTTTGCAACTACTTATCACCTGAATTCATTTCCTCATGAGCAAGCAACGACATAATGAAGACGATGAGCCAGAAGATGCAGGTCTTATTCAATCTGAGCCACTTACGGAAGAAGGTCTGCGGGAAATATCCCGGTTTATCGCAGAAAGCAAAAAACGCTGGTCGAGCCAGATGGGACAGCATCCGTACCCACCGGGACAAGATCAGCCACCTCAGGAGGGAAACCTATAATAACCGGTTCTTCTAGTACTCTCTTAAGGTTATTCAGCTTATATACTGACTGAAACAGCGGTACATGAACGACTTGATGAACCAGCATACCCACTTCAGTCCTACATGCTGATTGGAGCTGGCCATCTCAGCAATCCTGATTTGGGATTAGGTTCGGCTTCCTGAAGCTTGGAGTCTGGGGGGCCGAGCATAATCAGGGAATTCATAGCCAGGAACTTCAACACAAGTGCCAATGCTCCACTTCAGCAAGGGTAGTAGGGTACTCGGGGCTGAACGGGCGGGCATGCATGCTACAGCAGGCTTGCAAGCACCTAGTGTGGTGGTTTCGTGTGGCTTATTGAGGGCAATGCAGTACATATTGCCATAGCGGACGCGGTAGTAGCGGATGACATTCATGTACTAAGATGTTTTGGCTTCCCGATGCCCAGCCTATCAGTGATGCGGCGAGTGGCCTGCTGATGGTCGCAGTTAATCTGCTCTTGACCGGCTTTAGGGAGCTAGCGGTTAAGCTGGAAATGGTACTTGACGGCCGGTGCACCTCCTAGTGATAGTAAGTGATCTGCTTGGAGGCGAGCAGCTACTGCGGCTCGGCGGGTATCTGCTCAGTATCATACGGGATATCAGGACCAGTTCCCGGATTCGCCAGCGAAGCCCTGATGAGTTGCTCCACCCGTGCCAGCTTAGTCCGCTCCCTGGCCTGGGGGTGCTCAAGCACCTGCAGCATTGCGCGCAGCTGTTTGCGCAGACGATACGCTTTCTGCTGGTGCTCCTTTGGTAACTGGCGGGCCGAGGCTAACTGCTCGGCGAGCTGACGGTTTGCCGCCCGCTGCTGCTGCAGCTGGCTGCTGAGACTTTCCATTTCATCCTGCAGCTGGTTGCGTTCCCGCCGCAGCGAATCGGTCTGGCTGACCTGGGGCGTCTGGTGATAGAACTCGTTAGCCAGGGCCAGGGCCTGTATGCCCGCCTCCAGGGGAATGCCTGCAGCGTCCAGCGCCAGCTGGGCTTGTCGCAGGTGGGAAGGCATGGCAAAGGGACCGGAGCTCATCTGATTCATACAATGGATTGAAAACGGCAGGATACTGAACGCTAGGCAGGCTCCCGGCACCTACGGGCCCTAGTGCCGCTACCTGGTCCGTTACAGTAGCCAGGTGCCGCGTGCCGACGCTTGGTAGTGCTACGCAAACCATGATGCTTATGCTGCGAGTCGGCTTCATCTATTGCTGGTTTTCGGCTGGCAGGTACCGGGTACCGGGCATCGATGCAGGACAGCCAAAGCGCTGCGCAGCAGATCTGACCACTCAATATGCAGGATGCGGCTCACCATTTGGTCGCATGTGCCGGCCACCTATTGGTAGCCCTTGCCCCAGGCCGGCGCCGGGACAGGGCCACAATTTCAGTGAGCGGAATGCGTATCTGCCATAACTCGCTGTTGCTGCGCCCGATGCATGCAAGCATGGCCATAATCAGGCGCGTTTACACCGTTGACAAATCAACGCGTGCGTTCAACATCGCGCTGTGCTGCACCACGATCTGGCTGACATGCTCTTCGAGTGCAGAGAATCAAATAAGGTGAGCTGCTTGGCGCATTCCCGCGTGGCTTCTGTAATAGATGAGGCATTTATCAACTAAGAGTCAAACAGTTAGACACCCTGGAAACATGTAAATCAGGGAAACAATCAGGTTTAAACAGGTCGTCTCTTTCAAGAAAAGGCTGTTAAGGAAGGGCCGCCGCTGTCGTGGTTTTTGTAATAGATGGATGACGCCGAATAATCAGTCAGACCTTTTATCCCACTTGAAGTCTCACGACTTAGAAGCCTTTATATCATCTAGTTATTTCAATTTAAATACATTGAAAATGATGTCTTGCACGGGTGCTTTACGACCTGTCGTATGCCGGACACCTATTACCAGAACCACGCAGACTCCTGCCGGCCCGCCCCCGTAGTGAACGGGCATCTATTACCAAAACCACGCAGAGGCACTGCTTCGCGCTTACCCAAGCAGGTGTGGGTGGCTGAGTGCTCGTCGGAAGCAAAATCTTCTACGGACTAAGCGGAAGATCCTGATTCCTGTCGTGGTTTTTGTAATAGATGAGACCGTTCCTCCCCCGGTCAGCGGCGCTGAACGCATTCCCGCAGGCAAGCCACTATGCTGGCTTTATTCCTGACGCCCACCCCGTTGCCAAACCCTACTTCCAGTAGGAATTGAAAGGCACTCGACTCAGCGCCCCTCCCAAAAGGTTGCGCCTGCCATCAGCTCAGGACAAGCCGGAATGGATTGCGCATCACGCGCGCTTCCAACGTGTCGAGCAAGACCCCGTCCTGACGCGAGTCGAACTTGCGGGCCCAGCGGCGGCATTGGCCCGAAGATCGGCTTGGAACACGGCCAGCAACAATTTGAGCAGGCCGGACCCCACTTCCGTGTCATTGCCAAGAGCCGGTACTCGCCTCGAGTCAGGCGAACGCCCAGGTTGCTGTTGCCGGCGAAGCCAAGCTTGCGGGGGCGTGCGCAGCAGCCGGATTTCAGGAAATATATTGGCCAGCGGCTGCGGGCTCTGAGTGGACAAAACGTTGTTGACCACAATAATTTGAGGTGTTCTGGCTGATCCGGATACAACTGGGAGGGTGTTTTTCACCCTGTGCCCGGATTGCGCAAACGCCCCGCGCTATACTGTTTACCGGCTTGCCAGACGGAAGCAAAACGCGACTTCCCACCCCTTTTCTGTAGTTATATAACCCCTTTTTTGTAGTTGTATAGATACAGCTCCCGGCGCTCCGGACATTACTCGCAACTCATTAATATAAAGCAATTTACAGCATATGACTACAAAAAGAGGGTCTGCCCTGCGGCACCTCCCTGCCGTTTACGGCTCTTACATCCCGCAAATCAGCTGATCCGGATGGCTGCGGAGCATATAACTACAAAAAAGGGGTCAGCCCTAACCCATCGTTTCCAGCTTAACGGCTACCGGGAGGCTGCTACTGCATGATCTTTTGAAAACTCACTTTCAAAAAGACTACTCAAGAAACTAGTAGTTTTCTTCATTTAAGAAGTTTACTAGTTTACGGGTGCCATAAGACACTGACATTCAAAATTATACAGAGGCATAATGCTACAAAAAAGGGGTCATACAACTACAAAAAAGGGGTGAGTTGCTACAAAAAAGGGGTCATATGACTACAAAAAAGGGCCCGCCAGCCCTTGATATGACTACAAAAAAGGGGTTAAACCGCTACATTTTTTTAGACATGTAGCATAATAGGCCCCGGCTGTGTATTTTAGGTCTATGAAACAGCCTGACTCGATGAACGCAGCCCACCCGGTACACCCACTGATTGTGCAGCACAACGCGCTGATCAATGCCCGGTTCGTGCTCAATACCACGGAGTCACGGCTGTTTCTGGCGCTGCTCAGCCGCATCGGCCGGGATGACACGCAGTTTCAGGTGTGCCGGATCCCGGTGCGCGAGCTCATGGCCCACAGCACGAGCAACTCCACCTACGAGCTGGTTCGCAAAACACTCCGGCACTTTGCTTCCCGCACCTTGCTGATCGAGAAGCTGGATGCCACCGCTCGCCGCCAGACCCAGCCCGACTTCTCCATTCTGCCGCTGCTGGCATTTGCCGAGTACAAGCATCACGAAGGCGTGGTTGAGGCGCGCTTCAACGATCTTCTGATGCCCTACCTGCTGCAGCTCCGCGAAAACTTCACCAAAGCCCAGCTCACGGAGCTGCTGAAGCTCAAAAGCAGCAATGCCTACCGGGTCTACCTGCTGCTGCGCGAATATGCCGCCTTCGGCAAACGCGTGATGGCAGTGGCGGAGCTGAAAACCATCCTGGGGGTGGAAGAGGAATACGACCGGTTCACCAACTTCAGAGCCCGCATCCTGGACCCGGCGCAAAGCGAACTGGCCCAGACCGATATGGCCTTCACGTATGTGCTGGAAAAGCAGGGCCGTACAATCACGCATATCTGCTTTCTGTTTAAGCCTACCGGCGCCGCGCCTGTGCCGGCACCGGCACAGGCACCGGAAACCAGCTGGGAAGCTACGCTGCTGGAGGCGGGCATTGCCGCCAAAAGCCTGGCCGGCATAAAAACACAGCTGGAAAACGGCTACTACGACGAAGGCTACATCTATTTTGTGGTCGCGCATGTTCGCCGCCAGGCGGCAGCCGGCAAGGTGAAGAAGCTGGCAGGAGCAGTGTACAAGGCTTTGCTGGAAGGCTATCTGCTGGAAGACTACCGGCGACAGCTGCGCCACGGGGAGGCGGGCGAGCCGGAGCGAAAGCCTGCCAGACCGGTCGTCGCGCAGCAGGAGCGGCATACGCTTGACGACGTGCACGCCATGTACGAAACCATGCGCCAGCGCAGGCTCATTCCCGATGAGAACTTCGAGCAGAACCTAGCCCGGGTATGGCTCTCCGCCGGCTTTCGCCAGGAAACGGACGCGCAGGGCATCCAGTGGCTAATCAAACCCTGAGCCCAGCCGCAGACGCACCATACCGCTATCAAGGGCAATGAAGGCACTCCCTGCGCGTTGCAGCAGCATCAGACCGGCCATTGAGGCCGGCACCACTGTTTTCGACGAAGGCGCGACCTAGCCTGCCACAAGGGGTGTTGCCGAATCTACCGTGACAGCTGGAAAACGCTTGATCTGCCTTTTCCGACGCACGCCGAAACGCCGTAGCTTTCAGCCATGATGACGCAATTTGCGCAGCTCTATCCCTCGGGCCTGATCCGCTACATCCAGACCACCTACTTGGAGCTCGTCACCGATACCGAAGTCCACCGCATCGATATCGTGGGCAAGCTCAGCGCCCGGCTGCAGCGCGGCACCCACGGCCCCGTCTCCTTCCACCACGACCACCCGCTGCTCAACGGCGTCAACCGGCCCCAGACCTACCTCATGGCCCGGGCTACCAGCCATTACGTCCCCGACGCGCCGGCTCTGCTGGCGGCCATTCGGCAGGAGCTACGCAAGCAGGCCGGCGCGTGGTACAGCTTCGCGCCCGCCACCTGGGCCATGTGGTGGCACCGGTTGGCGGCGAACAACGTACGCCCCGACCTCACTCGCACCGGGGGCATTATCCTGGAGAGCGTACCCGTTCCCGTGGCTCAGGCCGTGGCCGCCATCTGCGCTGAGTATGGGGTGGAAACCTACTGGCAAACCGCCGGGGAACACTACGTTTCCCCAACCACCACGCCCCCGTACCAGCTGTTGCTCATCGGCCGAAGCTACGTTATTGCCCGCACGTTTTTCGTCAGCACGCTGCTGGGAAACCCAATGGCAAGGACTGCGCCCTGCTTTCCTGGAAGACCCGGCTAATCCCCACACTTCCAGCACGTCGAGCCTGCGTGGACGAGTGGCCGCCGCCCAGACTGGTGCCGTTGGTTATCAGCTAGTTGTTGCGGTTCCAGCCCTGTACTCCGTTTCTGTAAAACAGCTGGCCGTGCTCTCGGCCAGTTGCATGGCGCTGCCGGTAATGAGCTTGGTGCCGCCGCCGAGGTTGAAGCGCAGGGCGGCGTAGTTGCCGATATACCACATGTCGTAGGCGCGATGGGCGCGGGCGGACAGGCCCACCGCCAGCAGCAGACTCAGTAACAGCTTATGCATACACCCCGACGGAAGTAACGATAGGCTGGCCCCGGCCCAGTGGGCCCGCGGACGCAAACCTATAGCTATTTTCGGGCAGCCTCCACCGCCATTTTCCCGGCTGGGGCGGGCTGAAAGGCAGAGGATGAAGCATGATAAAACTTGTTTAAAGCAACTCATTGTCTTTTATTATATTATTTATCCGCATCATACGATGATGTGATGCCCACCACAGCTGGCGGATTCGCCGCCCGCCGCCCCGCATTATTGCCAGCAATTTTAGCTGAATGACGCGCGCAGCCCGGCCGGCCCACGGAAGTGCAGCAGCGATCCAGAACAGGCTTTCGACTGAATATTAACAGGTAACACCCGGGCTGATGACTGGGCGCAAAGCCGGCTTATCAAACAATTTACTAATTATATTAGTATACTTGCCGTGTTCGCGCTATATTCCGCTCCGTATGACCACCATCGAACTCTTTGACGTCGGCGAGCCGACCACCACGCTGTGGCTGCCCGTATTTGCCAGCCTGGTGCCCGCTGGCTTCCCGTCGCCGGCCTCCGACGAGCTGGAGGAGCTCTTCGACCTCAACCGCATCCTGTTCCGCCACCCCGAGGCCACGTACCTGATCCGGGTATCGGGCGAGAGCATGCAGGGCGCGGAAATCCACGCCGGCGACCTGCTGGCCGTCGACAAGCACCTCGAGGCCGACCACAACCACATTGTGGTGGCCGTGGTGGAGGGCGAGTGCACCGTCAAGCGCCTGGTGCGGCGCGGCACCAGCTGGTGGCTGCAGGCCGAAAACCCGGCCTACGCCGACTACTGCATCACAGAGCCCGACAACCTGCGCATCTGGGGCGTGGTCACCCACGTCGTGCACGAGCTCATCCCCGGTAAGCTCACCGCCCTGCTCCGCAGCCGCGACTAAATAACCTTATACAGAATGGCCTGCCTGATCTGGCGTCCGCCTGCCGAAGCATCTCTACCGCTTCGTTGCGCCTAAGCACCAAGCACTAACAACTATCCACTAACAACTACCCATGTACGGCCTCGTCGACGGCAACAACTTCTACGTCAGCTGCGAGCGGGTTTTCCAGCCTCGCCTCGACGGCCGCCCCGTGGTGGTGCTCAGCAACAACGACGGCAACGTGGTGAGCCGCTCGGCCGAGGCCAAGCAGCTCGGCATTGCCATGGGCGCCCCGTTTTTTGAGGTGCGCGAGCTGCTGCGCCGCCACAAGGGCCAGGCCCTGAGCTCCAACTACGCCCTCTACGGCGACATGAGCCGCCGCGTCATGGCCCGCCTCGCCGACCAGGTGCCGGCCGTGGAGGTCTACAGCATCGACGAGGCTTTCCTCGACCTGCACGGCCTGACAGCCTTCTGCGGCACGCTTGATGCCCGCGTCCAGCGCCTGCGCCAGGACGTGCTGCGCTGCACCGGCATTCCCACCTGCGTGGGCATGGGCCCCACCAAGACCCTGGCCAAGGTCGCCAACCGCCTGGCCAAGAAGTACCCCGAGCTGCAGGGCGTCCTGCGCCTCGACACCGAAAGCCGCCGCGAGCGGGCGTTGCGGGCCCTGCCTGTCGAGGACGTTTGGGGCATCGGGCGCCAGTACGCCGGCAAGCTGCACGCCCACGGCCTGCGCACGGCCTGGGACCTGAGCCAGGTGTCCGAGGCCTGGGCCCGCGGGCAGCTGGGCGGGGTGGTGGGCTGGCGGCTGGTGCAGGAGCTGCGCGGCCAGTCCTGCCAGGACCTGAACCCATCGGAGGACGGCACGCTGGCCCGCCAGAGCCTGAGCTGCTCCCGCAGCTTCGGCCAGCGCCTCACCGCCTTCGACGACCTGTGGGGCGCCGTGACCACCTACCTGAGCCGCGCTGCCGAGAAGCTACGCGCCCAGGGTGATCAGGCCCACATCCTCACCGTGTACCTCAGCCAGGACCGCTACGACAGCCGCGTACCGCCGCCCTACACCCGCTCGGCCACGCTCACGCTGCCCGGCGGCCCCTCCAGCGACACCCTGCAGCTGCTGTCCTACGGCCGCCGCCTGCTGGAGCGGATCTACGAGCCCGGCCGCCTCTACGTGAAGGCCGGCGTGGTACTCGACGGCCTGGAGCCCCCCGGCCGCGGCCGGCAGCTCGACCTGTTCGCGCCTGCTGCCGCCGCTCCGGCCCCCGACGCGGGCCGCGCGCAGCAGCTCATGCGCACCCTTGACGCCCTCAACCGGCAGTTCGGGCGCGGCACGGTGCGGCCGGCGGCCACCATTACGCCCGCCGGCCAGCCCGCGCCCTGGCAGGGCAACGCCCGGCACCGCAGCCCGGCCTACACCACCCGGTTTGAGGACATGCTGGTGGTGGGCTGAGCCACGCCGGGCAAGGAGGTTATTATGCCGGCAGTATATTTCAGCAGCAAAATCCTTACTCACCTATTTCCCCCTCTATGTTCAAAGCGTTACTCCTGGCCGGCTCCCTGCTGCTGACCAGCGCATCCCTGCCCGCCCGGCTTGCCGCCCCGGTCACCCACCGCACCACCACTGCAGCGGTCTACGTGTGCATGAGCAAAGGCTCCGTGGCGTACCATTCCACCAACGAGTGCGCCGGCCTGAACCGGTGCAGCCACGAGGTGCAGAGCATGTCCACCACCGCGGCGGAGGAGCTCGGCAAGCGCGCCTGTCTGAAGTGCTTTTAACAGGCCCCGCGGCGGCATAGCCTCTCCTACCACGCTGCCCGCCACGCTGGCAGCTGCAACGGCTACCCATTGGGTAGCCGTTTGCTTTTCCGGTGGAAAGGCCGGTCGGACTGACGCGGCGCGATGCCCCCTCTGCTGCCCCAATCGGCCGGCCGGCTTCCGGCTATGTGTCCTTTCTGTTACGAATGCGGTGGTAGTGCCGGCAGTGCCCGGCGGCAGGGGTAGCTTTGCAGGATTTTTCGTGCCCACCCCACCCACTTCACCTGCACACCCACTTTTACTGTTTCATTTAATGCCCGTTCACTTAACTGGCCGGCGCCCCCGCACGGGGCTGCTGCTGGCCCTGCTGTGCCTGCTGGCCCCCGCCGCCTGGGCCCAGACCACCACGGAGTCCTTTGACTCCGGCACCAAGGCCACCTACCCGGCCGCGCCCGTCCCCCTGGCCACCGGCACTTGGATTTTCGACGACGCCCTGCTCGGTACCGACGCCCAGGATCACCGCGCCGGCGCTCAGGCCGCCCGCCTGCAGCAGGCCGGCACGCTGACCATGGACTTCTTCCTGCCCGACGGCGCCAGCACGGTCAGCGTGCAGCACGCCGCTTACGGCACCGACGCCACCGCCGCCTTCGAGCTCTGGTACCAGACCCAGGGCTGCGACACCTGGGTGCGCGCCGGCCAGCCGGTGGTGGCATTCTCCTACGTCCTGCAAACGGCCTCCTTCCCGGTCAACGTGCCCGGCGGCCTGCGCTTTCAGCTGCGCAAGGTCACCGGCGGCAGCGCCCGCCTCAACCTCGACAACTTCACAGTCACGGCCTTCACCACCACGGCCCCGCCGCCCCCGGTGGCCGGCGACAACCAGCACCTGACCATGGGCAACCCCAGCGGGGCCACCGCCGACGTCAGTATGCCCTTCAACTACCTGCTGGAAAAGCCGCAGTACGCGCTGTCCTACCACCGCGACCGGGGCACGCCCAACTGGGTGAGCTGGTACCTGGCCCCCGTGTGGATCGGCTCCGCCCCCCGGGTGGACTTGTTCCGCGCTGACGAAACTCTGCCCGCCAGTTGGTACCGGGTGCAGGGCACCAGCTACTCCCGCTCCGGCTTTGACCGGGGCCACAATACGCCCTCGGCCGACCGCACCAGCACGCCCGAAGACAACTCGGCTACCTTCCTGATGACCAACATGATTCCCCAGTCGCCGGACAACAACCAGCGCACCTGGGCGGCCCTGGAAAACTACGCGCGCACACTGGTGGACGCCGGCAACGAGCTCTACATCATCATGGGCTCCTACGGCATCGGCGGCCAGGGCGAAATCCGCACCAGCACGCCGTTCATCCCCGTTTCAGCTACCACAATTGACGGGGGGCGCGTGACGGTCCCCAACCGCATCTGGAAAGTCATCGTCGTGCTGCCCACCGGCAACAACGACGTGAGCCGCGTGTCGGCTGCCACCCGCATCATCGCCATCGACACGCCCAACCAGAACGGCATGACCACCAACTGGGGTCAGTACCGCACCAGCGTCGACGCTATTGAGGCCGCTACCGGCCTCGACCTGCTCTCGGCCCTGCCCACCAGCGTGCAGCAGGTGGTGGAATCTACCATTGACAACGGCCCGACCCAATGAGCATGCTCCATTACTTCTCGCCCTTCGCTTCTTCTCGCCCGGGCAACTCGAAAGTTTATTCCGGACGGAAGTGGCTGCTGGGTTTACTGCTCCTGCTGGCGCTGTACGGACCCGCCCAGGCCCAATCCAATTTTCCCGAAGGCTTTGAATCCGCCACTAAGGGGGGCTATGCAGTCGGAACCGTCACGCTGCCCACCGGGGCCTGGGTGCTGGACGATGCGCTGCTGGGCACGATAGCCAATGACAAGAAAGTCGGCACGAAGTCCGTGCGCATCGTCAACGTGGGAACGCTCACCATGGGCTTTGACGTGAGCACCGGCGCCTCCACGGTTTCGCTGCAGCACGCCCGCTACGGCACCGATGCCGTTTCCACCTGGGAGCTGCGCCAGTCCACGGATGGCGGCACCAGCTTCGTCACGGTGGGCAGTCCCGTTACCAGCACGGCGACGCTGCAGACGGCCACCTTTGCTGTCAATCAGAGCGGCAACGTCCGGTTTCAGGTGCGCAAGCTCAGCGGCGGCGGTGCCCGCCTCAACATCGACGAGTTTGACGTGCAGCCGCTGAGCGGTACGCCACCGGCGTTGACTACGGGTGCCGTGAGCGGCAGCCCCTTCTGCGTAACCGCAACCAGCGGCACCGCTATTTCGGTGCCCTACACCAACCCGGCCGACTTGAGCGCCCCGTTTGCCGTGCAGCTTTCCTCCGCGCAGGGCGTATTTGCCGCCGACCTCACGCAAAACCTGATCGGGCAGGGCAGCAGCTCCCCGCTGGCTGCTACGCTGCCGGCCGGCACCGCCGCCGGTACGGGATACCGGGTGCGGGTGGTGCACGTATCCTCAGCCACTGCTGGCCAGCCCAACGGCGCCAACCTGACCGTCACCACTGCGCCCGCCACCAACGACGTCACGGTTGCGCCCGCCTCGGCCCAGAGCCTGGTCACCACCGGCACGGGCGCGGCCATCACGGCCACGCCGGCCGCCCCGTCGTCCTTTGCCTGGCTGTATTCAACCAGCAGCAACGGCCCGTTCACCACGGCCATTGCCACGGCCACCGACGCCAGCTACACGCCCCGAGGTGCCGACTTCGGCGCCGCCGGCACCTACTACCTGGTCGCGCGGGCCACCAGCACCTGCGGCAGCGTCGTGGGCACCAGCGCCCCGGTGACCATCACCGTAACGGCTCCCACGCCCAGTGTAACCGCCACCCCGAACCCTGTGCCGGACTTCGGCAGTGTCCCGGTGAACACGCCCTCGGCCGCCCGCTCGGTGGCGCTTAGCGGCCGCAACCTGGGCGGTGACGTAACGCTCACGCCCCCCGCGGGCTTCCAGCTGCGTACCGGCACCACGGCCTTTTCCTGCGCGGCGCTGACGCTGCCCGTCAGCGGCGGCTCGCTCACGGCAACCGTCGAGGTGCGCTTCGTGCCGGAAGCGGCGCAGGCCTACAGCGGCGTGATTACGCTCACCAGCCCCGGCGCGGCCCTGCTCGACGGCATTGCCGTGTCGGGCACCGGCGTGGCCCCGGCCTACCCGCCCAGCCTGAGCACGGCCGCCGTGTCGACCGTCACCAGCACCACGGCCACGGCCGGCGGCACCATCCTTGAGGATGGCGGCCGCTCCGTCACGGCGCGCGGCGTGGTCTACGCCCTCACCGAGGCGCCCACCACCCAGGACGACTTCACTCAGGACGGCACCGGCATTGGCTCGTTCAGCTCCGCGCTGACCGGCCTGCTGCCAAGCACCACCTACTACGTGCGCGCTTACGCCACCAACGCCCAGGGTACCAGCTACGGGGAGCAGCGCAACTTCACTACCGCGGCCGTATCACTGGCCACTGAGCCCACCCAGGGCTCGACTCTTACGGCCACCGCCGTGACGCCCACAGGCGTCACGCTCGCTATCAGCGGGGGCGACGGGGCCAAGAAGCTGCTGCTCGTCACGCCCGGCCCGGCCCTGAGCTTCCAGCCCGCCGACGGCACCACCTACCTGGCCAACACCGTCTTCGGCCAGGGCGACCAGCCCGCGCCCGGTGTGTACGTGGTGGGAGCCGCCGCCACGGCCAGCGTCACCGTCACCGGCCTCTCGGCCAGCACGGAGTACACCTACACCGTGTTCGACTACAACGACGACAACACCAGCGGGGCCGAGAACTACCTGCTCACGCCCGCCGGCGAGCTGACCCTGTCCACGCCCGCCCCGCCGGCCGGGCTGCTGCTGGCCGATAACTTCGACTACCCGGCCGGCGACCGGCTTACCGCCCACGGCTGGACAGCCCACAGTGCACCCGGCACCAATGCCATCCTGGTCAGCACTACAGGCCTGAGCTACAGTGGCTATGATGCCGATGCTGCCAGCCGGCCCGCCGCCGCAAATACTGCGGCCTCGCTCGCCGCCTCGGGGGAGGACGTAAGCCGCACCTTCCCCAGCCAGGGCGCCGGCACGGCCGTGTACGCCTCGCTGCTGGTGAGCGTGAATGCGGTAACCACGGCCGACTATTTCTTCCACCTCGGGCCCGCCCCCCTCAGCACCACCTTCCGCGGCCGCCTTTACGTCCGGCCCGCCGCCACCGCCGGCAAGATCCAGTTCGGCGTGGCGGGCAGCGGCACCATCCAGTACGCCGCTGCCGAGTACGAGCTGAAGCAGACCTACCTGCTGACGATGCGCTACGTGTTTGGCCCCTCGGGCACCGAAACCCACCTCTACGTGAACCCGGGCCAGGCGGAGCCCGCCACGGCCGACGCCACCAGCACGGAGGCCGCCAGCTCGGCCCCCGCCAACCTCGGCTCGGTGGCCCTGCGCCAGAGCGCCAACACCACCCAGCTGCTGGTCGACGGCCTGCGCGTGGCCAACAGCTACAGCGCCGCCCGGGCCTTCTCGGCCGCCCCGCTGCCCGTGACGCTCACCGCCTTCAGCGCCCGGCGCACCAATGTTGGGGTGCAGCTGCAGTGGGCCACGGCCCAGGAGCTGAACGCCCGCACCTACCACGTGGAGCGTAGCACGGATGGGCGCACGTTCACCCGGGTGGCGGCGCAGCCCGCCGCCGGCACCACCACCCAGGCCCGGCGCTACGCGGTGCTGGATGCCAGTGCCCCCACCCGCCAACTCTACTACCGCCTCGCTCAGGAAGACACCGACGGCACGCTGCACTACAGCAGCGTGGTGAGCGTGGCCGCCGGACTGGGCACACCCGCCGCGGCCCTCACCGTGGCCCCGAACCCCGCTGACCCGGCGCGGCCCGTCACGCTGCTGCTCACCGGCCGTGCCGGCCAAGTCCTGACGCTGCAGCTGCTCGACAACGCCGGGCGCCTGCACCACACCCAGGCCCTGCGCCCGCTGACCGATGCCGAGCAGTTCCCGCTGACGCTGCCGGCCACCCTGCCCGCAGGCACGTATGTGCTGCGCGTCACCGGTGCCGGCAGCCAGCCCCTGCACACCCGTCTCGTGCTAGTGCGCTAGAACAGGCGACGCACACACTTGCCCCAAACAGAAACGGCCACCCATTGGGTGGCCGTTTCTGTTTGGGGCCGCTACTACAAAGGCCGGAGTCTCTTCACCTTATTGTTCGCCAGGATGTCCTGTCCGCCGGCTGATACTAAGGGCAGGCCACCGGATATCTCCTTCGTAAAAAGGACAGAGGCTACTGTCTTTAGGAAAAGCATCCGGCAATATGGACGGGACAGGTCAACAGCACGGCTGCCTGAGTTACAACTACCGCCTGCTTGGAGATAATGCCGGTGGCGTGGCGCGTAGCTAGCGCTTGCAGGCTTTCTTGGCTACGTTGGAAAGCGCGCTGTACTGCCTGCGTTGTGCGGGCGCTGCCATGAAGCATTCTTCGTATTCGTCCCATAACGTTGTGCGTAATTCCAGACCGGAAAATACACCATCACATCCTGGGACTATACACCTAGTCGAACTACACTGTCACGGTACTGAGGCAGACCAAATTGCTCTGTCTCTCTGATGTCGACCAAGTCGTGATGTGTTGCGGGGCAACGGGCCGGTTATTGAACCAGGGTTGGGCCTGGCCAAATGGGTAAGTCAGTTCAATCAACACCAAGTCGCCGGGCTTCATCCAGCAGCAGCAGCCGAACTAGCGCGGCCGTAGTCACACCACGGCGTTTAGCCACCCTGGCGAACAGCTCCTTCTGCTCTTTCGACTCGCATTCAATGCTCAGCAAGGGCTTGCGTACTGGCTTCGCTTCTTCACTCTTCATGAGGCAAAGATAGGAGTTACACTAAAGCGGGAGTAAAACAATTAAAACACAAGATTTTTGCTTGTATTTTAATTGTTTTACTCATTACATTTGTTCAGTTCAAGCTGAACAACCCGATCCGTAGTAAGCGAAAGAGGTCATCCCCGGCAAGGGATGACCTCCATTATAGCACCTGTATGAGCAGGCACTACGGTAGGGTTCTTACAAACCTTATCCCAAAATTACATGAAAACTCATGTAACCAGGCAGCCTGTGCCTGGAGAGCTTCGGCACGCCCTGTCGGCCGCATTTTTCGGCAACCCGCTCTTTTCCCCGCTGGAGCAGCTACTGGCCAACCACCGCATCCACGAATGTGAGGATACCGGGCAGCTCACCCACTGGCTGGCCGAACTACCCGCTGTGCTGGCCCGCCGCCAGGCAGCCATCCTCTCCACTCCTACTGCCTCGGCCAACCATGGGGTATAGCAAGCAACTCCGCCAAATCCGCCAGGCCCGCAAGGCGGTCCGGGCCTGGCAGCACCAGATGCTGGCCCTGGAGCTGGAAGGCATCACGGCCCTGACGCTGCACTCAGCAACCAGGACACTGATCATCCCCATCGAACGGGAAGCGGGCGCGCAGGTGGTCGGCACGCTGTTGGAAGTCCTTAATGAGCGCCGCAAGACTCTGCAGGCCGAAGCCCGGCAGATACGCCAGGACTGGCACGAGCACGAATTGCTGCACGGCAGCCAAACCCGCCCCCACCCGGCCCGCGGACGGGCCGACTGACGCCGCCCCTTCCCGACTACTCCCTCATTAAAGGCTTACTCCATCGTTACCCGTATGTCAGCTGAAACCGGACTTCCCACCGCCGACACGCCCACCCGCATTCCGTTCCGGCAGGCCTCAGCCCCGCTGATTGCCAGGGCCATGAGCTTCACCCTGCAGTGGCTCACCCAGTACTTTCCCGACCCGAGCTGGCCCACCTGGGAGGAAGCCTTTCTGCGCCAGCAGCCCGATCTGCTGGTAAAGGGCGAGCAGGTTTTCCTGCACTGGCACGACCTGCACCGGCTGGCCCGGCATCTGGAGGCGCTGCCGGGACCGGACGGTGCCCGCCCCGCCCAGCCCGCAACCGATGCGGCCGCCGACGTGCCGGCTGACGAGGCGAAGGCAACTGCAGGCCCGACGCCCCGGCCCCGGGCGGCCGGCAAGCGCACGCTCAGCAGTATCATCCATTACCACCCGCGCCCCGACGGCAAGGCCGGCTTCACCGTGCGTGAGCTGTGCCGGACGATGCGCATCGGGGCCGAGTCGCTGACCGATGCCCAGCAAAACCCGGGGCGGCTGTCACTGAGCGCCATCGAGGCCCTGGCCGGGAAGATGCAGGAAAGCCCCGTGCAGCTGGTTGTTGATTTGCTGGCTGAGATGGAGGCCCGCCGCAAGCCCCGCCGCAAAGCCCGCGTCCGCGTCACCGCGCGGTAATATCCGTCGCAGCACCTTGCCCGGCCCCGTGCGGCCGCCTGTCCGGCGGCCACACGGGGCCGGACCTGCTTTTATGCGGCCCGCGCGACCGGGCCGCAGGCGGCGGCAGAAAAAAACCGGCGGCGGCCGTGTGCAAACGGCATCGGCGCGGCATCAGACTGGCAGGCCCGCCGGGCGCGGCTTCCCGGAAGAAGCCGGCCCGGCGGGGTGCACCCAGCCCGCCTGCTGCCATGAAAAACTCTCTCCCGCTGCTGCTACTTCTGCTGCTGCTACTTGTGTTCCGGGGCGCCGCCGCCCAGTCCACCACCGTCTCGGGCATTGTGCGCGACAAAGCCAGCCGGCTAGCCCTGCCCGGGGTCACGGTGCTGGAAAAAGGCACTACCAACGGCGCGTCCACTGACGCGCAGGGCCGTTTCACGCTCGCTGTCTCGGGCCACGCCCCGCGCCTTTTCGTGTCCTCAATTGGCTATGTTTTCCAGGAAATCAGCCTCGCCGGCCGGCCCGATTCGGTAACGGTGTGGCTGGAAGCTGACGCAAAGGCCCTGTCCGAAGTGGTGGTAACGGGGCATGCTCCCTCCGGAACCAGCCACATCAGCGCTGCCGTAAGCACGGTGAAGGGGGCCGCGCCCGGTATACGGATCCGGGGATTGAGCACCCTGGCGGCCCCGTCCCGCGCCGAGCTGAGCACCCGGTCCAAGCGTGAAACCAGCTCTTCGGGTCTGAAAACCAGCGCGGGCGTGCTGACGGCCGGGGAAGTCAACGACTTCGGCAAGTGGCACCTGTGGCCCGACATTGCCCAGCAGGAGCTGAGCCGCTGGGGCGAGCAGTGGCGCATTCGGCCCCTGGAGCGCTACACTGCCCAGCTGCTGACCGAGGACGGCTACCCCGTGGTAGGGGCGGCCGTGCAGCTCAAGGACCAGCGCGACTTGCTGCTCTGGCAGGCCCGCACCGACAACACCGGCCGGTGTGAGCTCTGGAGTAACCTGTTCACGGCCGGGCCGGCCGCGGGCCCCGGGCAGGTGGCCAGCCTGCAGGCCCTAGTGGACGGGCAGACCTACACCGTGCGCCAGCCCACGCGCTTTCAGCAGGGCCTCAACAGCATCCGGGTGCCGCGGCCCTGCCGCACGCCGGCCGTGGTGGACGTGGCCTTCGTGGTGGATGCCACCGGCTCGATGGGCGACGAGATCCGCTACCTGCAGGCCGAGTTGGAAGACGTCATTGGGCAGGTACGCGACTCGCTGGCCGGCGTCACGCTCAACGTGGGCAGCGTGTTCTACCGCGACGCCGGCGACGAGTACCTGACCCGCCAAACCAACCTAAGCGCCAACCTGAGCCAGACCCTGGACTTCCTGCGCGCCCAGCAGGCCGGCGGCGGGGGCGACTTTCCCGAGGCCGTCGACCAGGCCCTGGACGTGGCCGTCAACGAGCTGGCCTGGGCCCCCGAGGCCCGGGCGCGGCTGCTGTTTCTGATTCTCGACGCCCCGCCCCACGAAAACCCGCAGGTGCTGGCCTCGCTGCAGCGCTCGGTGCTCAAGGCCGCCGCCCAGGGCATCCGCCTGATTCCCGTGGCGGCCAGCGGCATCGACAAAAGCACCGAGTACCTGCTGCGCGCTCTGGCCCTGGCCACCAACGGCACCTACGTGTTTCTCACCGACGACAGCGGCGTGGGCAACCCCCACCTCAAGCCCACCACCGACCGGTTCGAGGTGGAGCAGCTCAACGCATTGTTGGTGAAGATCATCGGCCGCTACGCCGCCACCACCGACTGCCAGGTGCCGGCCGCAACGGCCGGCCGCCGGCCCGGCACGCTCTCCGGCCGCTACACCGCTGCCCGCTACACCGCTGCCCGCGACAGCACGGCGGCCCCCGCCACCCGGCCCGGCCGGCGCTACGCCTGGTCGTGCTACCCCAACCCCACCGCCGACGTGCTGCACGTGGAGCTGGAAGGTGACGTGCAGGAGC
The DNA here is from genome assembly GCF_027625995.1 of Hymenobacter yonginensis. Classification (NCBI taxonomy): domain Bacteria; kingdom Pseudomonadati; phylum Bacteroidota; class Cytophagia; order Cytophagales; family Hymenobacteraceae; genus Hymenobacter; species Hymenobacter yonginensis. The sequence continues at coordinate 27,912 of NZ_CP115397.1, read as the reverse complement.
TGTTCGTTGCCGACGCGGCGGGCAAGGTGCTGCTGCGCGCGGCCCCGGTGCGCCACCAAGCGGCGCTGCGGGTGGATCATCTGCCCACCGGCGTCTACTTCCTGACCTTCTTCACGGGCCTGGGCTGGGAGAAGACCCGGTTTCTGGTGCGCCGGTAAGCGGCGGGCCGGCCGGACTGGGTGCCGCCCTGCCGGCCGGCAGCCCTTTCCCCGCGGCGCGAAAGCGCGGGCCTGGCCGGCGGGCCGCGCCCGCTACCGGATTGAAAGCATTCCCTTTTCCTATATTTCCGCCTGCTTATTCTGTATCGCTTATTGCTCTCACGCTGTGCGCGTCTACCTATTCCCCCTAGCAGCGGGGTTACTGCTGCTTTGCCCGGCCTGCGACAAGGTCTGCGACACCGACAACCTGCCCCAGTACCCGCTGACGCCCGGCCTGCGCGCCTGGGTTGATCCGTACGCCAAGGGAGCGGTGCTGCGGTTCCGCAACGCCGGCACGGGCTACGTGCGCAGCTACCGCGTGACTGAGGCCGAAGGAAAGATGGACGGCGCCGGCTCAGGGGTTGACCCATGCCCCGCGTACTACCGCGAGTATGCCACGCGCACGCTGGAACGGACCGATTCCACCGGCAAGGGGGCAGAACACCTCATCCGGTTCTATCTGGCGGCGCAAAATTCCTCCCGGACGGAGGCGCGGCTGTCCATGGGCTTCAGCAGCGTGGAGCCGCCGCTGCAGCAGATTGAGAACGGCACCCAGGCGCTGGCGCCCGCCACCTTCGCGGGCCGCACCTATCCGGCGGTGTGGTGCAACGGCCCCTTTTCCCCCGGCTCAGGGTCGCGGGCGGTGGTGCTCATGTGCCTGACCAAAGCCGATGGGCTGATCCGGTTCGAGGAGCGCAACGGCACGGCCTGGGACCGGCTCTAAGGCCCGGCACCCAGCCGCGCCGGCTGCACGCGTTGGGATGTCCGCTGTCCAGCCTGGGGATAGATGGTTCCGGGCTGCAGCGGCATGCGGCAGAAGAAGCGGCGGCCAGATCGCCCGCTAGCGGATTGCCAAGACGAGTGGCAGCCCGGCCGCCGGCGTACCGGGCGCACGTTATCTACCAGCCTGGCCTGATTGCTCTGGCCTGATTTCTGAGGAAACCCGCACCATACCGTTGGGCCGGCCCCGCCTCCCCGGTACGGGCCGGTCTTTCTGCGCCCCGGTTCCAGCCGGCAGCACGGCTACGCCCACCCCTATGCTTACACGCTTTCACTCTCTGTTCTGCTACCGTGAGAAAACCGCTACTCCTGCTTGTGCTGCTGTGTATGGCCCTGGCCGCTCATGCTCAAGAGAAATTATCCTATCTGCTGCAGACGGTCGACGTAGCCGCTTATCCGAACGCCACGTTCGAGGTGCGCGGCCAGGTGCTGATTGAGGACAAGGCGCGCCATGGGGGTGCCATCGCCTGCGCCGTCGCCTCGCTGGACAAGAAGAACATCAAGTCCTACTTCGATAAGTACGGGATGGACAGCTACAAGCCTGGGGCCTGGACTGCGCTGTCGGTTTCCGGGCGGATTGACCGCCAGGCCAATAAACTGTCGGTGGGCATGTTCTTTTCCGGCCGGGGCCGGTATTATTTCGATGATTTCGAGCTGCTCATCACCAGCAAGGGCAAAACAGTCAGCGTGCCGCTGGGCAACGCGGGCTTTGAGGCCGACACGCTACGCCCCTGGTATGTGGGGGAGTATAAGGAGATGGCCAACGTGCGGCTGACCACCGACAAGGCCCGCTCCGGCCGGCAGTCGCTGCTGATTGATAACTCCCGGGCGGAATCAGAGGTGTACGGCGACAACACGCGGCGAGGCCGGTACGCCACCGTGAACGGCGTGCGCCTCTACTACGAGCTGTACGGCGCGGGCGAGCCGCTGCTGCTGCTGCATGGCAACAACTCGTCCATCAACGCCTTCAGCCAGCAGATTCCGGCGCTGGCCAAAAGCTACCAGGTGATTGCGCTCGACAGCCGGGGCCAGGGCAACTCGCAGGCCGACACCACCCGGCTCACTTACGAGCTGTTTGCCGACGATGCGGCCGCGTTGCTGGAGGTGCTCGGCGTGGACAGCGCCCGCGTGCTAGGCTGGAGCGACGGGGGCAACATCGGCCTGCTGCTGGCCATGCGGCACCCGGGCAAGGTGCGGCAGCTGGCCTCGATGGCGGCAGTGCTCTACAACGACGACAAATCGGTGTCGCCGAAGCTGAACGCGCAGCTGCGCCGGCAGCTGACGGAGATGAAAGGCCGCGGCGTGACGGAGGCGGATATGGAGTACCGGCTGAAAAACCTGCTGCTCACCGAGCCGCACATCGCGCCGGAGGCGCTGGCCCAAGTCAACGTGCCGGTGCTGGTGATGGCGGGCGAGAACGACATCTTCAGGCGGGAGCACACGGATCTGATAGCCACCAAACTGCCCCGCGCCACACTTAAGATTTTCCGCAAAGCCGGCCACGAGGCGCCCACGGAAGTTCCCGCGGAGTTCAACCAAGCCGTGCTGGAGTTCTTCGCCGGCCGCCGTTAGCCCCGGACTGGCGGAGTGATGGGCACGTACGGCGGGACGGCAGGCCACACTTCTGCTGCCTGCCGCCCCGCCGCCTGCCAGCGGAGGCCTCACTAGGCCAGTTTACCGCGTATAAGACCTCATTTAAGCGGCGCATGACGCGCGCCATCCGCCTGCGGGCCAAAGCCGACCGGAAAGCCCGGCGCTACACCAAGCTGCTGGCCGATGCCATCGGGGCGGCCGAGGACGCGGCCGCGCAGATGAACGCGCTCAACTGTTCGTGTGCGAACGGAACCAGGATGCGGCAGGGCTAACGATGCCGTATATGTTTCTTGGGCCGGTGCGGTACATGAGCCATAAGGGTAATCGGCCCATGGCTATTACCTGGGAGTTGGCCACGCCGCTGCCGGGGTTCCTGTGGCACGATGCCGGGAAGATAGCCGTGGGGTAAGTAATAACGGCCCTGAGGCGAGGCAAGGGCCACTAGTCATTTTGCGTGAGCGGTCTTCGTTTCTTTTGGGCCTGTTTATCTTCGCTACCTATGTCTGCTCTTTTGCTACCATCTGATTATCTGTAGTTTCTGAACGAGCTAAAGGCTAACATCCGCGAGACGCAGGTGCGGGCGGCACTGGCCGTGAATTCGGAGCTGGTACAGCTGTACTGGCGCATCGGCCGCAGTATTCTGCAACAGTAGGAGCAGCAGGGCTGGGGCGCCAAAGTGGTTGACCAGCTGGCGCAGGACCTGCGGCAGGAGTTTCTGTAAGCCTCGGACTTCTCCCCTCGTAACCTCAAGTACATGAGGGCTTTTGCGCAGGCCTGGCCAGAGCCGGCAATTGTGCAACAGCTTGTTGCACAAATTCCGTGGGGCCATAATGTTCGCCTACTGGATAAGGTAGCAGACTCAGCCGAGCGGGCGTGGTACGTGCAGCAGACTATTGAAAACGGCTGGAGCCGCAACGTGCTGGCCGCGCAGGTGGTAAGCGGCTTCTACCACCGGCAGGGACGGGCGGTGAGCAACTTCAGCCGCACGCTGCCTGCCCCGCAGTCGGAGCTGGCGCAGCAGATTCTGAAGGACCCGTACACCTTCGATTTCCTCTCCCTGGAGCTGGAGGCGCAGGAACGGGACCTGGAGCGGGGCCTGCTCGAACATGTATGCTCCTTCCTGCTGGAGCTGGGCAAGGGCTTTGCGCTGGTGGGCAGCCAATACCACCTCGAAGTCGGTGAACAGGACTACTACCTGGATCTGGTGTTCTATCACCTTAAGCTGCGGTGCTTTGTTGTCATCGACCTGAAGATGGGTGAGTTCAGGCCCGAGGACAGCGGCGAGATGAACTTCTACCTGGCGGCGGCCGACGACCTGCTGCGCCACCCGACCGACCAGCCCACCATCGGGCTGATTTTGTGCAAAAGCCAGAACCGGGTGGTAGCAGAGTACGCGCTGCGCGGCCTGAGTCAGCCTATTGGCGTGGCCGAGTGGCAGCTTACCACTACCCTGCCCGCGGAGCTGCGCCGCAGCCTGCCGACGTCGGAAGAGTTGGATGCCGTGTTCGGGAAGCGGGCGGCGTCGGGTCAGGGGCCTGCCGGGCATAGTGCAGCAGCGCCGCATACTTCATCTAGCCCTACTCAATAAGATCAGGCGTGGCCGTGTGGGTGGTTACGGATGCGCGGTCAGTTGGTGTACTTCTTCTTTATGGCCGCCAATTTCTCGTCTAGCTCCTTCTTGGAAAACCACCGGCCACGCACCATTACTCCACTGATCATGGTAGTATTTGCAATGTCCAGCAGTGGATTCGCGTCGAGTAACACGATATCGGCAGGTTGATTCGCTTCAATTCTACCCCGGTTGTCCTCTCCGAAATAGCGGGCAGCGTTGGACGTGCACGCTTCCAAGATATGAGCGTTACTGATACCGCACTGGGCGAACAGCTTCATTTCTTCAAAGTAGCTGTACCCCGGGATTACAAACACGCCGTCGCCGGGGCTCACCAGTAGATTAACCCCCTGTTTGTCCTTGCGCGGCAACAGTTTTTTGTACGTGTTTACCCGCAGGGCATAGGCATCGTATTTGCGCTTGAGGGTGGTGCTATCGATGGCGTACAGCTCTTTTTCCCAGCGGGCTACCATCTCTTTCGGAACGTACTCAATACCGGGGGAGGCCAGCAGCTGCGGCTTCGGAATCTGATACCCGTAAATCTGGTACCAGTACAGGTCAGGACATGACCATAGCTTTTTCTCCACGAACCTGGTCATGGCGGCGGCATAGCGCGTGCTGTCGTATAAATAGAGGCCGATGAAGGGTTCGATGTGTTCCACCGACGACTGACCGGCGTTGACGGCGGCCTCCAGGCCCATGGGTGGCCCATGACCGGCGACTTTCAGGCCGATTTGCTGCGCGATGTGGTTAATGGAGTCGTACACCCCCTGGTTGTTGCCGCCGAGGTATTTGATGAAATCGTAGCCCTGCCGCTGGTAGCCTGCCAGGAGCGGGCGCAGAGCTTGCTGCTGCAACTTTTCGTCGACCACCAGAGCGGGAGAACCCACAAATAGAGAAGGCCCGATTACCTCTTCGTTCTGGATCTTTTGCTTCCACTCCAATACGACCGGCGCGCCCCGCATGATCCGGAGAGAAGTGATGCCCCGCGACAGGTTGAGCAACAGGTATTCGTCCACGGGAAAGGGTTCGCCATCGACGTTGGGAAAGTGGGCGTGCATGTCGTACATGCCGGGCATGATGAATTTGCCTTTTGCATCCAGCACCACCGTGCCCTTAGGAAACTTTGGCTTGTGGCGCCCAACTGCCACAATCTTCCCATTGCTGACCAGGACATTGGTGTTGGAGACGATTGATCCCGACGCTACATCCACCACGTTCACTCCCCGGAAGACGTAGCTTCTGTCAGCCTTTTTCAGGGATTGGCTGTTGCCCACAAGGGAAAAAAGGCAGAGCAGTAGCAAATAGCAATACTTCATTGGTAGAACGTATTCGGGAAGTAGAATGGAGGCTAATTAAAAATGCGGCAGGGAGTTGTAGCCGGCGTTTCCAAGCTGCAGTATGGTTGACGGCTATTACTCCCTGCCTGACTCGCAGTGGCAAGTTATCTAGTTATTCGGCTGCTGCTGCCTGTGCAACGGCGTCGGCGCTTGTGGATGGTGGCTAAGAGCATGCATTAGCCGCTTGTACTTCTTGCGTCCCTGCTCGAGCAGGCCGGTCATGGCGGTTAGCTCGCCGCGCCAGACTGCGTGCGTAGCTTTCTTTTGCACGCCCATGATGAGGAAGCGGGTGGCCTGCAGGGCGTCCAGATATAGGGCGGCTTGGCGGTCGTAGTCGTACTTCTCGATGGTAATCAGGAAGTGTGCCAGGTCGGGGCTGCTGGTGGTTTTGAAGTCGATGAGCGTGAGCTGGCGGCCGGCGCGGCTGCGCACCAACAGGTCCGGGCGGAGCTTCCCCCCTACTCCGGTGGCCGCGTGGATGGCAATGTAGGACTGTTCGGCGTGGCCGCGGTAGAGCAGGTCGCGGCAGTAGCGCTGGCGGCGCACTTGGCGGACCAGCGTTTCCAGGTCGGCCCACTTGATGCCGCGCTCGTCGGTGCGGGCATAGGTGGCGGGTTCGAGGGTGGAGGTATGGAGGTGGATGCCGTAGGCCAGCGCTACGGGGTTGGGGATGACGGGTGAGGCTCAGCAACTCGTTTTTGAGGCTGCTCAGGTCGGTGTTGCTGACCTGGGGCAGGGCGCGGTGCTGGGTTTGGACCCGCAGATTACAGCGAATAATTTATACCCGATGAGGTATAACCTACTCTGCATTCACCATCTTCATACCCGATAGGGTACGATACATCTGGTTCAGCTACTTATTACACCCGAACGGGTATATATTATGCCACATACATTGGCCAAATTTGTAAAGCAGCGCCGCCGTTTGCTGCAGCTTTCGCAGCCCGACCTGGCAGCCAAGGCGGGCGTGGGGCTGCGCTTCGTGCGCGAGCTGGAACAGGGCAAAGCAACCCTGCGCCTGGATAAGGTCAACGCCGTGCTGCAGCTGTTCGGGCACGAGGTGGGGCCAGTACCGGTAAGTCGCTCACCAGAACCGGAATAAGTCATGCGCCGGGCGGAAGTACGGATGCGCAGCGAAGTGGTGGGACACCTGACCCAGGATGAGCAGGGCTATACCTTCGCCTACACGCCGGCCTACCGGCTGCGGGCCGGCGCGGAGCCGGTCAGTCTCACGCTCCCCCTGTGGGAGCAGCCCTGGCTGGCATTAATAGACGCGTTAATTAAGGTTAGCCGGCTTGGCTGGCCTCAAATCCAGCTCAGCATCAACCCGACATTAAAATCACCGGTATTTGACGTTAGATAATATACTTGACCTCGAAAGTGACCCGTTGTTACCTGCAGGTTGCCGCGCTCCATTGAGTGCAGCGCCCAGGCCCACTTCGACAACCACGTGCACTTCAAGTGCACGGCCTGCCAGCACATCTTCTGCCTCAACCAGGTGGTCATTCCGGCCGTGACGCTGCCAGCCAAATTCGAGGCCCAGGCCCGCGACTATCTGCTGTCCGGCACCTACCGCGAGTGCCAGCCTTCCTGAGCCGCCAGGACGCCGGCCCGGGCTACACGGTTTGCAGGTAGAGGGTTTCCAGCTCGCTGACCGTGAGGCTGTGGGTGGGCAGGGTTTCCACCAGCTGGCCTTCGCGCATGATGCCGATACGAGTGCCCACTTCCTTGGCCCGGAAAATGTCGTGGGTGGCCATCTGGATGGCCGTGCCCGCCTGGCTCAGAGCCAGCAGCAGCTCGGAAAACTCGTTGCTGGCTTTGGGGTCAAGGCCGGAGGTGGGCTCGTCGAGCAGCAGGGCCTGGGCTTGCTTGGCTAGGGCAATGGCAATGCCCACTTTCTGGCGCATGCACTTAGAATAGGCCCCCACCCGCCGGGCGTGGGCCTCGGCGGGCAGCCCGGAACGCAGTAGCAGGTCATGCCGCTCCAAGGCGGAGTAGCGGAAGCCGGCCAGGGAGGCGAAGAAATTGAGGTTTTCCAGGCCCGTGAGGTTGGGTTAGAGCATCACCGTTTCGGGCAGGTAGGCCAGCCGCCGCCGGGTTTCGAGCGGGTGCTCGTCTACACTCAGCCCGCCCACCAGGGCCTGGCCGGCCGTGGGCTGCAGAAACCCAAGAAACAGATTGATGGTGGTGGTTTTGCCGGCCCCGTTCTGGCCCAGCAAACAGAATTTTCGCCCGGCGCGATGGTTAGATTAAGGTTGTTCAGGGCCGGGCGGTCGGCGGCGCCGGCCGCCGCCAACCCGCTCTTCACTACCCGGCGCATCTGCGTGCTAAACCACTGGCCCACCCCCGGCAATCCGCCTCATCCCATCTTCCACAAATCATCTCCTCCATGAATTTTGACACCATTATCGTAGGGGCCGGCAACGCCGGCCTGAGCGCGGCCCTCACCCTGGGCCGCTCGCGCCGCCGCGGGCTGGTGCTCGACGGCGGCCCGCCCCGCAATGTCCCGGCCGCCCACGCCCACAACTTCTTCACCCGCGACGGCACCCCGCCCGCCGAGCTGCTGCGCCTGGGCCGCGAGCAGCTACAGCCCTACGACGGGGTGGAAATCCGGGCGGCCCTGGCCCAAACCGCCCGCGCTGTGCCGGGCGGCTTCGCCCTGGAGCTGGTCGAAGGCACGGCAGTAACGGCCCGCACGCTGCTGCTGGCCCCCGGCGTGGTGGACGTGCTGCTCGCCATTCCCGGCTTCCGGGAGCTCTGGGGCCGGGGCGTGTACCACAGTCCCTACTGCCACGGCCGGGAAGTCCGCGACCAGCCGCTGGCCCTCTACGGGCGGGGCGCGCTGGGCTTCCACCTGGCTGTGCTGCTGCATCACTGGGCCCCCGGTCCGGTACTCTGCACCGACGGTCCCGCCGAACTCGACGCCGCCCAGCTCGCCACGCTCGGGCAGCTGGGCATCCGGGTGCTGGAAACGCCGGTGGCGGCCCTTGAGCCCGCGCCGGCCGGTGGGCTAACGGTGGCCTTTGCCGACGAGTCCCGGCTCGCGGTGGCGGCCGTGTTTGCCCGCGTGCCGCAGCAGCAGCGCACCGACCTGGCCGCCCAGCTCGGCTGCGCCTTTACCGACGACGGCATCTATATACAAACCACATGGTATGGGCCTGACCAGCGTGCCCGGCGTGTACGCCGACGGCGACCTGACCAGCCCGTTCCAGCAGGTGGTAGCCGCGGCCGCGGCCGGCATGGGCGCGGCGGCCCTGCTCAATAACACGTTGATCTTCCAGGACTACGCGCCCGCCAGCTGACGTGGCCCGGGCCTCCGCCTTTCGATGGGCTCCGCTCTGCCTGCCTCCCGCCGGGTGGTGCCGCACTCCCGGTGTCGCGCCGTTGTCACCTAGTGAAAAAATGTCCTGTCCCCATTTACCATCACTGCGAGTCCTCACTGCTCCAGCCTGACTGCGCGTAGCGGCTTCATGCATTATAGCCTCCTGCTGCCGAACTGCGTGCTCGCGGCGGCCGGATGAGCAGACGCGGGCAGGCTGCGCAACCGCTGAAATGCGCCGTGCATGCCGGAAAGGCAGCCTATTATCCGGCATCGACCGGCGGGGTGAGCGGCGCCGCGTCGAGCTCCTGCGGGTGGTCATCGAGGCCCGTTTCCCGGTGCGCCGCGAAGTACTGCGCCAGGGCCTTTTCGCCCACCAGCCAGAACACCACCGGCGTTACGATAATATCGAGGAACGTGGACGAAAGCAGGCCGCCAAGGATGACGGTGGCCACCGGATACAGGATTTCCTTGCCCGGCGCGTCCTTGGCAAGCGTGAGCGGCACCAGGGCCAGGGCGGCCACTAAGGCTGTCATCAGCACCGGCACCAGCCGCTCCAGCGAGCCGCGGATAATCATGGGGAGGCCGAACTTCTCGCCTTCGTGCTCGACGAGGTGGATGTAGTGCGAAATCATCATGATGCCGTTGCGCGAGGCAATGCCGGTGAGCGTGATGAAGCCCACCAGTGAGGCAATGCTGAACGTGCCGCCCGTGAGCAGCACCGCCACCACCGAGCCGATGAGCGCCAGCGGGATGTTGAGCATAATCTGACCCACCATCAAGGAGGATTTAAAGTGCGAAAACAGCACCAAAAAGATGCCGGCCAGCGAAAACAAGCTCAGCCACAGTATCTTCTGCGATGCCGACTGCTGGCTCTCGAACTGCCCGCCGTAGGTGAGGTAGTAGCCCGGCGGCAGCTTCACCTGCTGGCTGACTTTGGCCTGAATCTCCTTCACCGTGGAGCCCAGATCCCGCTCGGCCACGTTCAGCGAGATGGTGATGCGGCGCTGGGTGTTTTCGTGGTTTACGGTGTTGGGGCCGGGCTCGTACACCACGTCGGCCACTTCACTCACCGGAATCATAGCGCCGCCGGGCGTTTCGATGCGGGTCTGGCTGATGGCCGCAATGTCGTTGCGCTGGGCTTCAGGCAGCTTCACCACCAGATCGAAGCGCTTCTGCCCGTCGAGCATCTGCGATACCACGGCACCCTGAAACAGCGTCTCCAGGTCGCGCACCACTTCGCCCCGGGCCATGCCGTAGGCGCGGAGCGCTTCGTCGCGCGGGCGGATCAGGAGCTGCGGAATCTGGACCTGCTTTTCCACCTGCAAATCGACTACGCCGGGCACCGTGCCGGCGGCGGCGCGCACCTCGTTGGCGTAGCGGCGCAGCTCCAGCAAATCGTTGCCGAATACCTTGATGGCCACCTGGGCCCGCACGCCCGACAGCAGGTGATCGAGGCGGTGGGAAATGGGCTGGCCGATGTTCACGTTCACGCCCGTAATCAGGCTGAGCTTCTGGCGCATGTCGGCCAGGATTTCGTCGCGGCTGCGCATGGTTCTGCCCGCTTTTTCGAGTTCGGCTTCGGTCTTGAAGGCCACCTCGATTTCCGAGTTATTGACCGATTCGGCGTGCTCGTCGAGCTCGGCGCGGCCGGTGCGGCGGGCCGTGTAGGCCACTTCCGGAATCTTAAGCATCTGCTGCTCGCCCAGCGTACCCAGGCGGTTGCTTTCGGTGAGCGAGGTGCCCGCCGGGGCCGAGAAGTTGACCGTGAGGGAGCCTTCGTTGAACGGCGGCAGGAACTCGGTGCCGAAGAAGGGCACCATGGCCGCGGCCATTACAAACAATAAAGCTGTGGAGGTCAGCACCAGTTTGGGACGCTGCAGGCCCCAGGTAAGCAGGCGCGTATCCTTTTTTTTCAGCCAGCGTACCAGTCCGCCGTCGGTTTCGGGATGGTCCATCTGCTTCATGCGCGGCAGCAGATAGTAGCACAGCACCGGCGTCACGGTCAGCGACACGAACAGCGAGGCCACGATGCTGGTGATGTAGGCAATGCCCAGCGGCGCAAAAATGCGGCCCTCCATGCCTTCCAGCGCAAACAGCGGCAAAAACACCAGCACCACAATGATGGTGGCGTACACGATGGAGTTGCGCACCTCCGACGAAGCCGCGTAGATGACGCGCAGCACCGGCTGCGGGTCGGGCCGCTGCTTGTTTTCGCGCAGGCGCCTGTATACGTTTTCCACGTCCACAATGGCGTCATCCACCAGCTCGCCGATGGCAATGGCCAGCCCACCCAGCGTCATGGTGTTGATGCTGATACCCGCCACGCGGAACACCAGCGCCGTTACCAGCAGCGAGAGCGGAATAGCCACTAGGGAGATAAACGTGGTGCGTACGTTCAGCAGAAAGGCAAACAACACGATGACCACCAGAATGGCCCCATCGCGCAGGGCTTCCTCCACGTTGCTGATGGAGGACTCGATAAACTCCGACTGCTTGAACAGCCGCGTATTCACCCGCACATCTTTCGGCAGCGAAGGCTGTAACTCCACCAGGGCTTTTTCCACGGCTTCGGTGAGGCCCACAGTGGCGGCGCCGGGCTGCTTCTCGATGCTCAGAATTACGGCCGGCTGACCGTTCACGCTGCCGTCGCCGCGCTTGAAGCGGGCCCCGAACTCCACCCGGGCCACATCGGCCACCCGCACCGGCGACTGCTCCCGGTAGCCCACGATGATGTTTTCGATGTCAGCTACTGAGCGCAGCCGGCCCAGGTTGCGGATGAGCACTTCCGAGCCGTTGCGGTCAAAGAAGTTGCCGGTGGTGTTCAGGTTGGAGCGGCGCAGGGCTTCTTCCACCTGATTCACGGTCAAGCCGGTGGCGTTCAGGCGGGGCATATCCAGCAGCACCTGGTACTGCAGGTTGTCGCCGCCGATGGGAATTACCTGGGCCACGCCGGGGATACTGAGCAGGCGCTGGCGCACGGTGTAGTTGGCCAGGGTGCGCAGGTCGGCGGGGTTGGTTTCCTTGCCGCCCGACAGCCCCACCAGCATAATCTGACCCATGACCGAAGAAATGGGCCCCAGCACCGGCGTAATGCCTTCGGGCAGTTGCTCGCTGGTGGTTTGCAGCTTCTCGCTCACAATCTGGCGGGCCGTGAAGATGTCGGTGCCGTAGTCGAATTCCACGAACACCATGCCCAGGCCGATGGCCGAGTTGGAGCGCACCGCCGACACGCCGGTGGCCCCGTTCAGGGCCGTTTCCACGGGCAGCGTCACCAGGGCTTCCACCTCTTCGGGAGCCATGCCGGGCGCTTCCAGAAACACGGTCACGCGGGGGCGGTCCAAGTCGGGCAGCACGTCTACCGGCAGCTGGCTGGCGGTGTAGGTGCCGGCAATCAGCAGCCCCACGGCAAAGGCCAGCATGAGCAGCCGGTTTTGCAGGGCAAAGCGAATGATGTTATCGAGCATCCTTGGTAGGAATTGGTGGGATGGTGGATTAGTGGCTGTCATGCTGAGCGCAGCCGGAGGCGAAGTCGAAGCATCTCTACTTCTGGCCAACCACTACTATTGCAACGAAGCAGTAGAGATGCTTCGGCCAGCTCAGCATGACGTTCTACTACTTCGCCTACTGGTTCAGGTAGATGGACTTGAGTTGGTAGGTGCCGGCCGTTACCACCCGGTCGTTTTCGTTCACCTGCCCCTGCAGGAGCACTGTTTGCTGGCCGCTGACGGCGCCGGGCTGCACGAAGCGAATCTTGAACCGCTCGGGCTCGGTGTGCACAAACACCACCGGCTTGCCGTTGAGGTCGGTGATGGCCGCGGTAGGCACCACCAGCTGGGGCTTGCCGCTGCCGGTCTGGCCTACTACCTGCACGTTCACTGCCTGGCCGGCGCGGTAGGCGCTGCCTTCGGTGGCATTGAGTTCCAGTACCAGCTGCCGGGCCTGGTTCACGGGGTTCACCACGTTGCTAAACACCACCAGCCGGGCCGCTACGCCCGCCTGGCCCTGCAGGCCTTCCACCCGAAACTGCGCGCCGGGTGTAACTTTAGCTAAGTCCTGGGCAAACACCTGAGCCTCCACACGCAGCTTGCCGGGGTTGATGACCCGGAACAGCTCGTCGCCCTGATTGACCTGCTGACCCACGGCCAAACTGAACACGTCCACGGTGCCGCTCACGGGCGAGGTGATGCTGACGCGCCGCTGGCTGGCCTGCCCGTTGTAGATGGCCGCGTTCTGGCGGGCCTGGCGCAGGCGCAGCTCGGCGGCTACCACGTCTTTGCGGGCGGCAATGTCGGCAATGGTTTGCAGGCGGGCATAGTCCTGCTGGGCGGCGCGCAGCTCGGCCTGAGCGTTGGCGCGCTCGGTGCTGAGGCCGATTTGCTGGGTGGCATCCAGGGTTTGCTCGATGACGGCCAGTGTCTGCCCGGCCCACACGGTTTTGCCCACCTGCGCGGCCAAACTCACGATGCGCCCGGTCTGGGGCACCACCACGCGGCCCTCGCCCCCAGCCGCGGCCGACACCGTGCCGTAGAGCGTGGCCCGGCTGTAGGTGGTGGAGTACGCGGCAAGTTGGGTGCGCACCTCGAACAGAAACTGGCTTTCCTTGGGCAGCAGCACCTCGTCGGTGAGGGCCACGCCGGTGCTGGCTTTGGCGGTGCCGGCGTGGTCTTCGCCGCCGTGCGCCTGCACTAGGCCGGGTAGGGGCAGCAGCACGGTCAGCACCAGTCCGGCGGCGGCCGTGGCGGCCAGAAATTTATGCGTGGTTTTCATGAGTGGCGGAAACGGGGGTGGAAACGGGCGCAACCGGGCGGCGACGGCGCAACAGCAAAACCGTCAGGCCAATGCCCAGCCCGAAGGCCCCGAGCAGGGCGGCAATGGTTTGCCAGGACGAAAAGAGCCCGGCATTAGCAGCGGGCGGTGCATCGGCCATGGGCAACTTTTCGCCCACCTTAATGCCTTCGAGCAGCAGCAGGTCAGCTTTTTCGCCGGCCACAATGTTCACCGCAAAGCTGTACGGCTTATTGGTCGGAAACTCGCCCTCCAGCAGATACATGCCCGGCTCCTGCTCCCTCACCGCCCATTTCAGGTTGGCATCCTCCGGGTTGGTGAGCGTGAGCTTCGCGCCTTTGATGGGGACGTTGGTGGCATAATCCGAGAGGAACAGGCGCAGGTCGGCGGGCTGGCCGCCTTCCAGCGGCTCGTAGCGCAGCAGCACCTCGAACTGTTCGGAGAGGGCCGCCACGGAAAACGAGGTAACCCCGGCCGGCGTAGCGGCCGATGCCGTGCCGCTGTGGTCTTCACCGCCGTGGGCGTGGGCCGCGCCGGTCAGCAGCAACCCCAGGAGCAGAAAAAGTAGCTGTTTCATGTTATTCGCCCCGCAGGTAGTTGAGTTCAATGAGGGCCTGGCGGTACTCGCGGATGGTCGTCAGGTAGGTGTTCTGGATGGCAAAGGCCTGGTTCAGACTCAGGATAAGCTGCAAATAGCTCACTTCCCCGGCCCGAAACAGGCGCTGCGACTGGCTGATGATGGCCCGCGATTGGGGCAGGCCGGTCTGCTCATAATAGGCCAGCGACACCGCGAACTTGCGCGTGTCGGCCAATGCTTGCTGGTACTGGGTGCTGAGCTCCAGGCGCTGGGTTTGCAGCTGGTAGCCGGCCGCCTGGGAGCGGGCCGTGGCCGCCTGTAGTTGCGAGCGGTAGGTCCAGAACCACACGGGCACCGATACGCCAAACTGAAAGCGGTACCGGAGCGCCGAGTTTTCAAACGCCTGGTTCTGGTAGCCCAGCGTGAGGGCCGGGGTACGCCGGGCCCGCACCAGACTGATGCCCGACTGGCTCAAAGCCACGTTCTGGGTGGCGACGGCCAGCGTGGGGCTGCGCACCAGGGCCGCACTGTCATCGGTGGGCAGGCCGCCGAGCAGCGCCGTGCCGGTTTGAGCCAGCTCCTGGCCGGTGCGGCTCAGGTCGGTAATGGTGGCCAGGGCCTCGGCAGGGCGGCCCAGCAGCAGGCCTAGGCGGCGCTGGGCCGCCTGTTGGTCGGCGGTGGCCTGCTGCAGCAACACGGTTACCTGCCGGGCTTCGGCGTCAGTGCTGATGCGCTGCAGCGAGGTGACTTCCCCGGCCGTGAACAGGCGCTCGGTGGCCAGACGCAGCACCCGAAACAGGCTGTCCTGGTAGGTGAGCTGGCGCACCTGTGCCTCGGCAAACTGCAGGCTCAGGTAGGCTAGGCGGGTGTCGCGCAGCACGCTGGCCCGGCTTACGTCGCGGTTACGCTCGGCCAGGCTGATGCCGGCCTCGGCCACCTGCCGCTGCCGCCGGTACACGTTGGGCAAATCGATGGTTTGCACCACGCCCGGCGCCCACATCTCGCCCGTAGGAGCCGAGAACAGGAAATCCGGGTTGGCCGGCGCGAAGGAGCCCTGCTTCAGGGCGCGCTGCTCCTCAATTTCCTGCGCTGACTGCCGCAGTCGTGGGTGGCGGCGCAGGGTCTGGGCCTCGGCGCTGTCCAGGCTGACTACGGTTTGGGCCCGCGCCGCGCCGGAGCCAAGCGCCAGCAGCACCAGCGTCAGCAGCCAGCAGCCTCCGCTTTTTATGTTCAAGAACTTCATACAATCAGGTTAAAACCAGCCGGTGGGTTGCCCGCGGTTGCTGCAGGCAGCGGCCCAAACGGCGCCCGCCTACGACTTTTTCACGAGGGCCATGCCGCACTTGGGGCAGCTGCCGGGATTGGTGCTGGCACTGCCTTCGCAGTTCATGAGGCAGGCATAAGCAGCAGCGGCAACTTTACCGGCTTTCGCTTTTGAATCAATCTTTTCAAACCGGGCGCTGAGCGAGCTGCCGTTGGCGTTGAGGCTGACGATGGCCGTGCGCAACGTGAGGCCGGCGGGGACGGCGGCTACCAAATGGTTGCCGGTGGGAAGCAGCTTAACCGAGCTGGTTTTGCCCGCCGCGCTCAGCAGCATGGCCGTGCCGGTGGCGCGGGTTACGGGCAGCGTCTTCTCGTTGTCATCGAGCAGATACACCTGCAGCTGGCCGGCCTGCTGCACCAGCTCCAGGTGGTACTTGCCGGCCGTGCGCACCGTGCCGCCGTGGGGAGAAGCGTGGGCGTGGGTTTCGCCGGCAGCCTTATGGCCGTGGGCGGCCGTGCCGGGCGTATAACTATGCTGGGCAACGATGGAGAGGGGAGTAGCCAGCAGCAGGGCCGAGGCGAGAACGGAGGAAATCCTCATAAAAAAACCGGGTACGAGGGGTGGGTGAATGAGGCGGCCGGCCCCGCGCCAGCGGCGGGGCCGGCCGGGGGCTTACATCTTGTCGGCGTTCTGGTTGTGCCAAGCTTTGAAGTCGGCTATTTCCTTTTCCTGGGTAGTAATAATCTGCTGAGCCAGCTCCTTGAGCTTGGTGTCTTTGCCGTGGGCCAGCTCGGCCTTGGCCATGTCCACGGCGCTCTGATGGTGCACAGTCATGAGCATATTGAAGTTCATGTCGGGGTCGGCCACTGTCTTGGGCATATTCTGCATCATGCCGTCCATAGAGGCCTTCATTTTGCTGGTGAACGGGTCGGCGGGGTTGTTGGGCTGGTAGTTGGTGGGGGCGATATCGAGGCGGGTGGCGGCGGCCTCCAGTTCAGCAATTTCCCGTTGCTGGTCGGCTTTGATCTGCTCGGCCATGCGGCGCATAGTGGCGTCTTTGCCGTCGCGCAGCTGAAGGTCGGCCATTACCACCGCGCCTTTGTGGTGCTCCAGCATGTGGTGGGCAAAGTCGTGGTCGGTGTTGCCCTTGGGCTTGGTGGCGTGCATCTTCTGCATCATCTCGTTCATGGCCACCAGCTGCGGCGAGCTGCCGGCCGGGGCCGCGCTGCCGTGGTCCATGCCCGCGTGGTCCATGCCGGCCATATCGTGCGCCCCGTCGGCGGCGGTAGTGGTTTCGGTGGTCGTCGCCGTGGTGTCAGCGGCGTTATCGTTGTTGCAGCTGGTCGTCAGCAGGGAGCCGGCGCAGAGGGCGGCGAGCAGAAAGGCGGAGGTATTCATGAGTTGCGTGGTAAGTAGGTGGTTATTAGTTGTCAGTTGCTCGTTGTCAGTTGTTAGTCAGTTTTTTAGTAGAGGCCTGACAACTAACAACTGATAACGAACAACTGACAACTCAAGTGAAAAATGGGTACTAGGCCTTCACGTTGATGGTGAAGTCGCCGGTGTGGATTTTGCCCGCGTGGTTGAACTGCAGGAACACGCGGTAGAGGCCGGGCTTCTCGAAGTTGGTGTTGAAGCCTATGTTGGGGCCCTTGTCGGCCTGGTCGTTGGGGTGTACGTGCAGGTAGTTCTCGGTGTCTTCGCTGATAACCACCACGTGGCCCAGCGCCCCGAGATAGTTGGCCAGGTCCGTTACCGGCTGCCCGTCTTTGCTGATGTTGATTTTCATGCCCAGCAGCTGACCCACTTTCAGGTCCTTATCGAAGGAAAGCGTGGCCTGGTAGCCATCCTTTTCCCACTGCATATCGTCGTTTTTAAACTTGACGGGCACGTAGGCCGGACCTGCTACCGTGAGCGGCTGGCGGCCCAGCTGGTGGCCCGAGCCGGCGGGTGTGTAATCCTGAAACAGCACGTAGTCGCCGCCCTTCGGGAAGGCGTACTGCACTTTGTAGTCGCCGGCCGCCGTGTACTCGGGGTGCTCGTGGTAGAATTGGCCCAGGTCCTTGCTCACGATAATGAGGTGAATCTTCTTCTCGTGCACCACGGCCAAGGGCACGGGCGCCGATTCGTTGCCGGTTTCGCGGGGCGTAAAAGCCAGGGTGGCGGGCTGGCCGGCCGTCACCTGCATGGGCGTGGGCACCAGCTTCATTTCGTAGGTTTTGCCATTGGAAACGGCGTCGTTGTGCTCCAGCTTCATGCCGCACTTGGAGCACTTCTCGCCGTCCTTGGTGCTGGTCACCTCGGGGTGCATGGGGCAGGCGTAAGTGTGGCCGCCGGCGTGGTCGGCGGTGCCTGCGGCCGGGCCGTTGGTGGGCGTCGTGACGGTATCGGTGGCGCTGCTGGAGGCCGAATCGGAGGAGCAGTTGGTAGCGGTGAGCAGGCTGGCGAGGGCCAGCAAGGAAAGAGGGAAGCGGAACATACAGCAAAGGTTGGGAGTTGAACATCCGGTCATCTGCGAAGCAGCTAACCGGGAATTTGAGCTTGGGGCCACTGCCAAAGCAGGCAGCAATCATCGTTGCAGGCAGGCCCGCAAAGCAGGCGGCAAACCGCGTCCGGCAAGCAAGCGAAGAACCAGCTGGCGGTCCGCGGCGCTACGGACCGAGCATCTGAATCAGATAGACAAGGGCAATTAGGCGCGCATTAGCTGCCAGCGCATACGCACACGCAAAGGCTCGCCACCGGCCATAGCAGTGCTATACCGGGGCGAGCCTAGAGTACGTTAACCAATCAGACCGTCAGGGACTGAATGAAGATCCGGATGTCGGGGATTTTGGGCGGCAGGTGCTCGCGCAACACCAGGACCACCGCGTGGGCACGGTCCCACCGGCCGGCGGCCGGCCGGAAAAAGAAGTCGTTACCAGCGGGCAGCACCGCCGGCGCGGGCGTAAGCAGCTGCTTTTCGGCGGGTGCGGCCAACGACTTGAGCAGCGTAGCAGACTTATCCTTGCAGCAGTCGTGCTTGCCGGCCGGATGGGAGCCGGCCTGGCCGTGACAGGCTTTCGCCGGCTTCTGCCGGGCGGTAGCCGTGGCGTGGCCGTGGCAGCCGGGGTGGGTGGACCTGGCCGCTGCCGGCGCTGTTACGTTGGAAGCCACGGGGGCCGCCTTCAGGCTCGCGCAGTAGCACTGCCCCACGAACACGTTGACGAAGACGAGCAGGAAGCTCGTCGCCAGCAAACGGCGGAAAGGGAACAGACTACGGAACATAACAGGCGCCAAGCAACTGCAAAACTAGACATCTGCACGAAAAGTGCGGTGCTGCTGCTTACTATCATTCCACCCTAAGGGTTTTACTATGGTCTGCCGATGCCGCCGGTCCGTCGGCAAAAAGCTGGCGTGCGTTGCCCGGCGGGGATTTCCGGCGAGTGCCACCAGCCGCCGCCGGGCCATTAGCCAGCGAAATTATGCATGAGTTCAGCCGGATTCTGTAAACCCGGCCTGCCGGGCTCAAGTGCAAATTATGCATGTTTCCGGATGGATTCCGTACCAACTACGGGTCCGGAGCGCCGTTCCTTTGCAGAGTGTTTGCGGGGGCTGGCGGATTCCGCCGGCCGGCACCGTTGCCCCTCCTACTGACTTTTATGGAACCAACCACCAAAACGGAAACCCTCGACATCGAAGGCATGACCTGTGCCTCCTGTGCGTCGTTTGTCGAGAAGTCCCTGACCCGCACGCCGGGCGTGCAGCGGGCCGTGGTCAACTTCGCCACCGAAAAGGCCACCATCGACTACCTGCCCACGCAAGCCAGCCCGGCCACGCTGAAAGAAGCAGTAGTGAAGGCCGGCTACGGCGTAACAGAGCGCGACCCCGACACCTCGGCCGCCGACCGGCAGGCGGAAATCGACCAGCAGAAAGCCGTGGCTTACGGCAAGCTCAAGCGCCGCTTCTGGGTGGCGGCGGGCCTGGCCGTCCTCATCATGCCGCTGAGTATGCTCATGCTCTGGCCCGCGCTGATGCAGCAGATGAACATGCAGGTGCTGAACTACGGCCTTCTGCTGCTCACGCTGCCGGTGCTGCTCTACAGTGGCCGCGAGTTCTATGTCTCGGCTTGGAACGGCTTCCGGCACCGGGCCGCCAACATGGATACACTCATTGCCGTGGGCACCGGCGCCGCGTTCCTCTACAGTCTGGCCGCCACGGTGGTGCCGGGCTGGTTTACGCGCCAGGGCATCATGCCCGAGGTGTATTACGATACCACCGCCACCATCATTGCCCTGATTCTGCTTGGCAAGCTACTGGAGCTGCGGGCCAAAACCCAGACCTCGGCCGCCATTAAGGCTCTGATGGGTTTGCAGGCCAAAACCGCCCGCGTAGTGCGCCCCGGCGGCCAGGAAGTGGACGTGCCCATCGAGCAGGTGCAGCTGAACGACATCATCCTGGTGCGGCCGGGCGAGAAGGTCGCCACCGACGGCCTGATCGAGGAAGGCCACTCGGCTGTGGACGAGGCCATGCTCACCGGCGAAAGTCTGCCGGTGGAAAAGCGCGGCGGCGACCTGGTGTTCGGGGCCACGCTCAACAAAACCGGCTCCTTCCGCTTCCGCGTCACCAAAGTAGGTGCCGACACCCTACTTTCTCAGATTGTAAAGCTGGTGGAAGACGCCCAGGGCAGTCGCGCGCCCATCCAACGGCTGGCCGATAAGGTGAGTGCCGTATTCGTTCCCACGGTGGTCGTCATTGCCATCCTCACGTTCGTGCTCTGGTTTGATCTGGCCCCGGTGGAAAGCCGCCTGCCGCTGGCGCTGGTCAACTTTGTGGCCGTGCTCATCATTGCCTGTCCCTGCGCGCTGGGCTTGGCCACGCCCACGGCCATCATGGTCAGCACCGGCAAAGGCGCCGAGCACGGCGTGCTCATCCGCAACGCCGAGGCGCTGGAAAAAGCCCACCAAGTAGACACCGTCCTGCTCGACAAAACCGGCACCATCACCCGCGGGGAGCCCGCCGTG
Source organism: Hymenobacter yonginensis (assembly GCF_027625995.1). Lineage (NCBI taxonomy): Bacteria > Pseudomonadati > Bacteroidota > Cytophagia > Cytophagales > Hymenobacteraceae > Hymenobacter > Hymenobacter yonginensis. The sequence goes on along the minus strand of NZ_CP115397.1, from coordinate 7,448 downwards.
ACAGACTTCGTGCCGGCCCCCGGGCAGGATGCGGGCGCGCTGCTGCAAGTTGTAGCGGCAGTAGAGCGGCAGAGCGAGCATCCGCTGGCCGCAGCCGTGGTGCGCTACGCCGAGGCCCAGGAAGCCAGCGTTATTGCGGCCGCGGGTTTTCAGGCCATCGAAGGCAAAGGCGCGCAGGCGGTGGTAAACAGCCAGCCCGTGCTCATCGGCAACTTCCGCCTGCTCGAAGAAGCCGGCATCTCCCTGCCTCCCGCCGTGCGCCAGGCCGCCGATGCCCTGCTGGCCCAGGCCAAAACGGTGCTCTACGTGGCAGTAGCGGGCCAGGCGGCCGGCGTGATTGGCGTAGCCGATACCGTGCGCGAAACCTCGGCCACCGCCATCAAACGCCTGCAGGCCATGGGCCTGGAAGTGGTGATGATGACCGGCGACACCCCCCAGACCGCGGCCCAGGTCGCCCAACAGGTGGGCATCGCGCGTTACTTCGCCGAGGTGCTTCCTGCCGACAAGGCTGGCAAGGTGAAGGAGCTTCAAGCCGAGGGCCGGACGGTGGCCATGGTCGGCGACGGTATCAACGACGCGCCGGCCCTGGCGCAGGCCGACATTGGCCTGGCCATGGGCGGCGGCACCGACGTGGCCATGGAGGCGGCCGGCATCACCTTGATGCGCTCCGACCTGCAAGGTGTGGTGACGGCCATCGATCTGTCGCGCCAGACGATTCGCACCATCAAGCAGAACCTGTTTTTCGCCTTTATCTACAACACGCTGGGCATTCCCATTGCCGCCGGGCTGCTGTATCCTTTCTTTGGCATCCTCCTTTCACCCATGCTGGCGGCCGGGGCCATGGCCCTGAGCTCGGTATCGGTGCTCACCAACTCACTGCGCCTGCGCGGCTTCTCCCCTCTCCCGTCCTAACCACCCATGGATACTACCGAAATCATTGTAACCCTGGTGGGGCTGGCCCTGGCCGCCTTCGTGGTCTGGTACTTCTTCCTCTCCGCCCGCCCGACGACCAGCGCCGTATCGTCCTCCGGCGGCGTGCAGCAGGTGGATATCACCGTGAAAGGCGGCTACTCGCCCGACGTAATTGAGGTGGAGCGCGGCAAGCCCGTGCAGCTAAGCTTTTACCGCGACGAGGAAAACAGCTGTTCCGAGGAGCTGCTGCTCCCCGACTTCAGCATCCGCCGCGACCTGCCGGCCTTCAAAACCACATTGGTAGAGCTGCTGCCCCAGCAGGCGGGCACGTTTGCGTTTACCTGCGGCATGGGCATGCTGCGCGGCCGTCTGGTAGTGAAGTGAGTGCCGGCCCCGCTGCTCTGGCGGCCTGCCCGCCACGCTCAGGTGCGGGCCGGCCGCCAGAGCGGGCCCACGGCCAGCAGCAGCACCAGCACGTTGAAGCCCGCGTTGGATGGGTTGCCCGAGGCCACCGAGCCGGCGCTGTCCAGCACAAACCAAGTGAGCACGCCTCCGAGCACTGCTTTGCGCACGTCCTCCGGCGCCTGATCGTAGACGCGCCCGGCTAGCAGCCAGATCATCACGCCCCAGCCGGCCAGAAAGCCACCCGTCAGGGCCGACAGAAAGCGGGTGTCGGGGGCCGCAAAGGTGCTGCTGCCATCCAGAGGCCAGCTTAGCAGGTCTAGTGTAAAGCGGGCGGGGCCGGCCGTGGCCGCCCGCGTGCCCAGCGTGAATACCGGCCCGAACGAGCCGACTACCAGCGCGGTGACTTTAAGCCAGAACCGGTGAAATCTGTGTGAGCTGAAATAATGCGGCATAATGGGGCTGAATTGGTGAATCCGCCACATAGGTAAGGCCCCGCCGGCGCGGATTTTAGCCGCTACCGTCCAATGTGGGCGCCCCGCCCGCGCTGAGCGTGCGCACCAGTTGCGTAAGTTGACGGAAGTAGGCCGAGAGCCACTCGCGGGTCAGCGTGGCGTCGGTCAGCTGCAGGTAGAAGTTTTCCAGGGCCAGTTGAAACACCCCGCCCAGCAGGTGGGGCGTCAGGTGCGGGGGCAGCTCCCGCGCCCAGAGGGCCAGAAACGCTTCAGCCGCCGGCCCCGAAGCCTCTACCAGGCACTCGGCATAGAGGCCGTGCCGGCGGTGCACCCGCAGCTGCCTCTGAAACAGCAGGTCCGTGCTGTGTTCCAGCAGCACCGTAATCAGGCCGGGGTCAAGGCTCTCACACGCCGCCTCGCGCCGGGCCAGCAGCCGCGCCTGCCCGACGTGGTAGCGCAGCAGCTGCCGGGTGAACACCTCCAAATCAGCGAAATGGTGGTAAAACGAGGACTTGCTGATGCCCACCTTGCGGGCCAGCACCTCCACTTTCAGGCCGTCGGGGCCGGTGGCTGCAAACAGGGCGTAGCCCGTCTGCAGCCAGATGGCCGTGGGGTCTTCTTTCATGTGTCGAACATAGGGAATTCCTGCCGCCGGGCGGGCCATGGGTGGCGCCCTGCCTCGCCTGCTGCCCTTCTCCCGCTAACGGATGCCGGTCAGTCAGGGCAAGCGCATTGTACCGGAGCCGGTTCAGAGCTTGGCGAAAAGCCCGGCAAATTCCGGCTTCGGGGCATGATGTCGATGCTGGCCGGCTCCTGACCGTTGCCGGCGAAACATGCCTGGGAATGGTGGGCCGAATCCTGCTGACCTCGTGGCCGGCTTTCAACGGCTCCCAGCCAATCCTACGGGATAATCCACTTCATGGGAATCCGACTCCGCGGCAACTCCAGTGACTTTGAATGGATGCAGCCCACACAGCGGTACAGCTCCGGCCGGCCAGACAGGCAAACCCCTCCCCTACCGGCCCCGCCCCTTGCGGATCTGCTGGCGCCGCACTTCCTCTTTCTGCCGGATCTGCAGCGGGCGCTCCTCAATCTCGGCGTTATCAAACAGCAGGTCCAGGGCCTGGTGCAGGGCCTGCTTCTGGGTGAAGTCGTACTGGCCGCCCATGCGCTGGGTGTGCACAAAGTTTTTCAGCTTCTCCAGGTACTGCCGGCTCAGCACGAAGGTCTGCCGCACGTCGCTGTCGGACGCTTCCTCCACACCGGTCGCCGCCGTGCCAACAGCTGCTTCGGCAACTGTTGTGGCAGCAGTAACACTAGTAACATCTGTAACATCGGCACTTTCGGTAACCGGCGTCGGCCGGGCCGGCGCGACGGCCTTCGGGCGGCCGGGGGCCTTGCGGGCAGGCGCGGCAGCTTCCGGAGCAGCTGGAGCGGCGGCCGGGCGGCGGCCGGGTTTGGCCGGGGCGGTGCTGCCGGAGCTATCCGTAACAGGTGCGGCGGCAGGTGCTGCGGCCACGGCTGGCTCCGGGGTGGCCGCGGTGGTCTGGCGGTCCTGCTCCAGGAAGTCGAGCAGGTCTATTTCCGAGGTGCGTTTAGTGGGCTGGGCGGTGCCGGAGGACAGCTGCTTGAAGGACTTGGCCATGCGGAAGGAAGGTTAGCGGGTGAGGATTTCGGCAATGAGCTGCTGGTAGTCGGTAGCGCCGGAGCTGTTGGGGGCGTAGGAGAAGATGTCCTGGCCCAGGTGGGGGGCCTCCCCCAGCCCGATGGTTTCGCGGATGACGTTGCGCAGCACCAGCTCGGGGTATTTCTCGCGGATGGCTTCGGCCGTTTCGCGCCGCAGAATCTTGCGGCCGTCGAAGCGGGTGAAGAAGATGCCGTCAATCTTCAGGGTCGGGTTGAGGCGGCGCTGTACCCGCGAGACCAGCTCCAGCACCTTTTCCAGGCCGTCGGTAGCGTAGAGTTGCGCCTCCAGCGGAATCAGCAGCGAGTCGGCGCAGGCGTAGGCGTTGAGCGTAATCAGCCCCAGGGCCGGCGGGCAGTCCAGCAGAATAAAGTCGCACTTGTCGAGGATGGGCGTGAGCAGGTCCTTGAGCAGGTACTCGCGGTCCAGCTCGTCACCCTTCACCTTGTCGAAGCTCGACAAAGCCGGGGCCCCGGGCACCACGGCCAGGTTGGGCTGCAGCGGCTGGGCCCGGAACGCATATTCGCCTAGCAGGGCGCCGTAGATATTGTTTTCGGAATGGTCGAGGCGCAGGCCGCGCGTCAGGTTGATCTGCGGGTCCAGGTCAATCAGCACCACCTTATGGCCGGCACGGGCCAGGCCGGCGCCGATGTTCACGGTGGAAGTGGTTTTACCAACGCCCCCTTTCTGGTTGCTCAGTGCAATGATTTTAGCCATGGGCCAATATTACGAAGGTTATCGAAGTTATCCATGAATATAGTGTTACTCATGCGCATCGGGTTATCCGTATTATTTATGTTACTAGTGTTACTATATGTGCTCTAGATTACCTCGTGCTTCAGATTTTCCAGCAAAACCGCAAGCAGGTCTTGAGGGTAACGAGGGCGCAGGCCTGCTTGGTGAAGACCCAGTGCGGGTCGTCCGGGCGTTCGTAGCGCCCGCGCAGAAGGCACAAGAGTATGGCGTGCATCAAGAAATATGGGGCAGTCGCAGTCTCCGAACTCACTGCCCGTGTCGGCCTTGAGTTCAAAGCCGATTTTTGTCACAGCATTCAGTGTGCCCCTCCCTCCTGTCGCGCTTTGTCTCGCTCCTGGCACAGTTATCCGGCCCGGCGGGGTGGTAGCAAGCATGAGCGCGACGCCATCACCTACCACCGCTTCCACGACCTGGCCGTCCTGGGGCTGATCTACATATTGCCCTGAAGATGCTCCGCAAGCATGCCGGCCCTCTCTTCCTGCGACGGATGAGGCGCCGGCAGGTGCTATGCCAAACAGACGGCCATTGCTCAGGTTACGCTAAGTTGAAAGCCCCTCGCCTTTAGGCAGGGGATGGGAAACGTGAACTGAATCGTTGCTGTCTTTGGCGATTAACAGGCGCACGTAGGCGGCAAATGAGATGCCAAGGGCTTTCGCTTTGGCTTGCGCAAGAGCATAGAGTTCATCCGACATACGCACTTGATAGGGTGGTTTTTGCTTGCTCATGTTGCAAATATAGTATGTTGTTTCGTATGTTTATCAAATGAAACTCACCACGTATCGTTTCCGCCTCAAAGATTCAGCTTGCCGGGTTCGCCTGCGCAAGCTGGGCTGGGCGTGTAACGATATCTGGAACTACTGCAACGAGCGCAATGCCTATCAGTGGTCGTTTCGCCGCAAGCTGCTTTCTGCCTTCGACCTGCATAAGTTGACCGCTGGCGTTGGTAAAGAGCTGGGCTTGCATAGCCAAACGGTGCAAGCCGTAGTGGATGAATACGCCAAGTGTGGCAAGCAGTTCAAGCGCCCGAAACTCAACTGGCGTAGCCGCAAGCGTAGCCTCGGTTGGATACCGTTCAAAGCCGTGGGCGTGAAGGTTAGCGCCGATAGCGTAACGTACAACGGGCATACGTTCCGCTTCTGGTCTTCGCGTCCATTGCCCGGCAAGGTGCGCTTCGGCTCGTTTGCCGAAGATGCGCAAGGGCGCTGGTACGTGAACTTCGTCTGTGAAGACCTCACGCCCGAACGTGCGCCAACTGGCAAGCAAGCCGGTATCGACCTCGGGTTGAAAACGCTGGCAACGCTCTCAGACGGTGTAGAACTCACACGCGAAAGCCTGACGCGCACCTTTGAAGTGCAGCTTGCCACGGCGCAACGTGCCCGCAAGAAAAAGCAGGTAACGCGGATTCACGCCAAGATTAAGAACAAGCGCAAAGACTGGAACCACAAGCAAACCACGCTGCTGACCAATGAGTACGACGTATTGGTGGTGGGCAATGTGAGTAGTTCCAAACTCAAAAAGACAACAATGGCTAAATCGGTGTCAGACGCCGGTTGGGCAGACTTCAAAACGATGCTTTCCTACAAGAGCCTACGACTCGGCATCACGTACCTCGAAGTCAACGAATCTTTCTCCACCGTGACTTGCTCGGTCTGTTCCGAAAGGACGGGTCCGAGTGGACTAAGCGCGTTGGGGGTAAGAACGTGGGGCTGTAGCACCTGTGGAACGGAACACAACCGGGACCAGAATGCTGCGGCAAATATCCTGCGTTCCGCTGGGGACATCCAGCGCCAAAGGGAATCTCCCTGCCTTTAGGCGGGAGAGGATGTCAATCCGGTGTTCGTTTTCCAGTCACTCGATTTGCCGCACGGGCTACCCGACCGGCTGCTGCCTTGCTGGCACCTGGGGTTTTCAGTCCCGTCCTTTTTTTCTCTGGTTTCTCCTTCCTTCTCCGCCCATGTTTCTTCTACGTCCCGTGATGGCCAAAGCCGCGCTACTGCTCGCCCCTATTGCCGGGCTGCTGGTCAGCAGCTGGAACCTCGACCCCAACTACACCATCAGGTTTGCGGGTAGCCGGGCTGAAGGCACCTTCACGGGCCTGACGGGCACCATCACCTACAACCCGGCTGAGCTGAGCAGCGCCTCCATGCGCGTGACGGTGGACGCAGCCACCATCAAAACGGGAAACTCTCTGAAAGACAAGCATGCCCGCGGAGAAGACTGGTTCGACGTGGCGACCTATCCAAAAATCTATTTTCAGTCGACGGCCTTCACCCGCGTCGGCAGCGGCTATGCCGTGCGCGGCGACCTGACCCTGCACGGCGTAAAGAAGCCAGTGACCATTCCGTTTCAGTTCAGCCAGCAAGGAGACAAAGGCGTGTTCACCGGCCAGTTCAAGGTGAACCGCAGAGACTTCGGCATCAACGGCAACGCGCTGGGCTTCACTGTCGGCGAGGAGCTCGACGTCATGCTGCGGGTCCCGGTGAGGCGCTAGGGTAGCGCCTTACCGGGTATTTTCAGGGCCAGCCGGGCGAAATCGTTCCCAGGCCGCTCCGGGAAAAGCCGGCGACAAACCAGCTGCACCACACAGCATCTGGTAGCCCCAAACTAACAGGCCACAAAACAAGCTGCTTCCCACGTTGCGCAGCTCGCCGCCAACATTCGTTTAGCCGGTTTCCGGTCTGTGATATCCTCTGCCCGCCCCGCCTACTGATGCCGTGACGGGCGCTCTGGTATTATTGATGTTACCAGGTAACATTATCGTGCGCTTACTAGCTTAAGCATCTGCTTTTCAGCTATATATTCTTGTGAAACAACGCTGTCAGTTACTCGGCATTGTTTGCCTTGCCACCTGGCATCCTGGGGTGTGGCCTACCCTGGCGCCGCGACGGTGACGTTCTTATGCTCGCGAAGCCGCCCCACGCAGGTCATCTCACAAACTTCCGATTGGCGCCCCATCATGCTGCTGAAGTGGCCTGCTGAAACTGATAGGCAGGCTTCCCCAAAGCTACCGGCATGGTCTACCTGGGCCCCTGGAAGCGAGTTCTGGTGTTATTCGTGTGACCGATATTACAGGTGTTACCAGACATACATTTCGCCTGCCCTGCTTTGAAACGCATAACATACATAATATCAATAACACGGGTAACACGCATAATACAAGCAATACTGGTAATACAAAAAGCGGATATAAGAATCGTATTATCTGTATTATCTGTATTATCTGTATTATCTGTATTATC